>JBMYXW010000454.1:0-3646 GCA_049608825.1 Chitinophagales bacterium | reverse complement strand
ATAGTATTGACTTGGTTATTACAGGTACGAGTACCTACCAAATCATCCGCAATGGAGAAATAGTCGCTTCTGGCTTTCCTGCCAACCCAATTACGATTGACGGCTTTAACAACAATGATACCTACGATATTGTGATTGTGGACGAAAATAATTCGCTTTGTACACAAGAATTTTCTGGTTTGTTTGCATGCAGTGCTGCTCCAAGTTGTGATTTGGGCGCAACCGTTGAAGTCGTCTGTTTGGACGACGATTCGGGCGGCTATAATTTGATAGTCGAACTGACAGGTTCAGGCACTTATTTCATCGAAACTTTTACAGGCGCACCTCTTGAAGGACAAACAGCAGGCACAATTGAAGTAGGGCCTTTATTTGATGAGTTCTACAACGTTCTGATTTTTAAAGAAAACAACGACATCTGCAACCTTTCCTTGTTTGGCAGTGCGGACTGTCAACCCGATTTTCCACCTTGTGATGTACAAGTGCAATTGGACATCAACTGTATTGGTGATGATGAATACGAAGTCACCATGTTCATTGAAGGCAATAGCACTTACGATATTTATGAAGGACTGTATGTTGAATTGCCCGAAAATGAGTTGGTTATAGGCAATGTTGAGCCTGGATTTGTTACGGTAGGACCATTCGAGAATGGAGTTTATGACCTTTTGATTGTCGATCAAAACAATCCAACCTGTTATGTGGACTTTATCGGTTCTCGAAACTGCAACAACCCCAATGGCTGCAATATCAATGCTGGGGTAACGACTTTTTGCAATGAAGATAATTTGAGCTTCAATGTCATTATAAATTTGGAAGGAACTTCTGAATACGAAATAACCGTATTCCAAGAATTAGGTGGACCAGTAATCTTAAATCTTGAAAATCAAACTGCTGGAGTCATTGAAGCAGGACCTATTTTTGGCGATGAATACTATATCTTCATACAAGACGAAGACCGACCTTTCTGTACACAAGATTTCTTGGGAATCAGAAGTTGTGTTTCAGAAGAAATACCACCGTGCGACCTTGTATTGGGAGCTACAACTGAATGTCAAACAGATGGAAGTGGCTTCAATGTGATTTTGGACTTGACAGGTTCAGGGACTTATACGATTGAAGATGGATTTGGCGGTCCTTTGTTTGATGTAGAAGCTGGTCAAATCGTTTTGGGCCCTTACCCGAATGGTTTTTTCTACAATATTTTTGTCCAAAGCGAAGATAATTTTACCTGTTTTGGAGGCTTGAATGGTTTTGCAGACTGTACCGATGCAGTGATTTGTGATTTGACTACAAGCGCAGAAATCAGTTGTATTGAAGGAGATACCTACACGATTGATTTGACGATTGGCGGAACGGGTACTTTTAATGTAAACAGCAATTTGGGAGACTTAACAGGCGTTTCAGCAGGTGTATATACCTTTGGTCCTGCTGCCTTGAATACCTACGATTTTACAGTTACCAATGCCTTCAATGCAGAATGTACACAGACCCTTTCGGGAACAGAAAACTGTGTGGATGTGGTCTTGCCCTGTGATTTGACCTTGACTGCTTCAGCAGAATGTGATGACGACAAAACGTACTCAATTTCGGTAAATGTCAATGGCTCAGATACCTACACGGTTTACAACAATGGTGAAGTCGTTCAAGCAGGCGTAAGCGCAGGCGAACTACAAGTGGGCCCTTTTGACAGCGGAAGTGCCTACAATATTGAAGTAGTGAACGACAACGATGAAGATTGTAGAGAAAGTGCTTCGGGAATCCGCAATTGTGCTGTTACAACGGCCTGTGATTTGACCGCAACTGCCCAAACAGTTTGCTTAGATGAAAGTCGCTACCAGATTGTAGTGAATTTTAGCGGCAATGATGGTGATACTTATACGCTCAATGATGGTGTAAATCCTCCCATCACAGGACAAACAGGGGGCGAAGTAATCCTCAGTCCAATCTTCAATGGCGGCTATTCCGTTGTCATTACCAGCGAAACCGACCCAACTTGTTCGCTCACGCTCAATGGTACAAAAGATTGTTCACAAGAACTTCCTTGCGACATTGAAGTGACGGATGTAGAAGTGAACTGCACAAGTGAAAATGGCTATACAGTTATTTTTGAATTTGAAGGAACGGGAACATTTACCCTTTCAGACAATCAAAATACAAGCTTGACAGGACAAACGGAAGGAACTTATACCTTCAATAATTTTACGAATGGCGACTATGCCATTACCATTACGAGTGAAACAACACCCAACTGCTCGCTTACCTTCAATGGTTCGAGAGACTGTACGCCAGGTGGTTGTGATTTGGTAGCGATTCCAACAACGATTTGCACCATCAATGGCAACTATCTGGTAGAGGTAGAATTGACGGGAAGTAGCACCTATACTTTAGACGATGGAGTGAATCCTCCTCTCACCAATCAGTCCAGTGGCAGTATCTTAATGGGGCCATTGCCGCAAGGTGATTATTCCATTACAATTACGGACGAAACGGATGCAGCTTGTAATGTGACCCTTACAGGAAGTCAAACTTGTCCAAGTCTTTTGGCTACGGTTGGAGACATTGTATTCCATGATTTAAACAAAAATGGACTGCAAGACGACCTTCAAAAAGTAGTGGGTTTGCAGGGCGTAAAAGTGAATTTGATTAGTACTGTGTCGGGAGAGCTTGCAAGTGATGTATCAGATGTCAATGGTAATTATGGATTTGAAGATGTACCTGCGGGAGACTATTTTGTAGAGTTTGAAATCCCAGAAGGTTTTGCAGTTTCGCCACAAGATGTAGGTTCGGACGATACTTTTGATAGCGACATCAATGCGGGCGGAATCACACCAATTTTCACTGTTGCAGAAGGAGCTACTTTGACAGGTATAGATGCAGGAATGTATGATGAAGGTGAATGTGCTGGATTTGAAGCGACTTCCGTTGAGAGCTGTCCAGATGGAAATCTTTCTACTTTTTATCAGTTATTGATTTCAATTGAAGGCGGTGTTGCTCCTTATACGATTGACGCTGGACCTTATTACTTCAATGACCAAATCATGGACGAAGATTTTCCACTGCTTCCTATTGGCGAAATTCCTACTGGAGATACCTATACCTTGGTCATTACGGATGCAAATGGTTGTCAAGTAGGGCCAATTACCAGAGGGGTCAATTGTGTGAAAGTTCCGATAGAATTACTAACCTTCAATGGTGAAGTACAAAAAGACGGAAATGCCCTTCAATGGATTACGGCTTCTGAAACCAACAACGACTACTTTACACTCTTGCGCTCCGAAGATGGAATCAACTTCGAGTCAATCGCCAAAGTCGATGGCAATGGCACAAGCTCAGAAACACACGTTTATGATTTCTTAGACCGCAATGCTCCAAACGGTAAAAGCTATTATCGCCTCAACCAAACGGATTTTGATGGCACTCAAACAGCTTCAAATGTAATTTCACTGGTTCGTGGAGAAAACGAAAACACCTTCGATATTGTACGGGTTTATCCAATTCCCACAAAAGATGTGCTGCAAGTTCAGTTCAATACTTCTGAAAACGGTTCTGTCAATCTTCAACTTTTCGATATTGTAGGTCGTGAACTACTTGTTCAATCTTTGACTGCAAAATCGGGATTAAATAACTATTCAGTAGATGTTTCTGG
>JBMYXW010000453.1:0-3649 GCA_049608825.1 Chitinophagales bacterium | reverse complement strand
TTTTTTGGCTCACTTGACTTTGGAATTGAACACAGAAGCTCATAGAAACAGGGGATTAATTTTTTAGATTTGAATAATTCATAGTTTTCGTAGAGACGTTCCACTGGAACGTCTTAGCACATCAAGGTATTGTGTTCAAAACCTGAAACGGAATCTGTAAAAGAGCATTGATTTTCAAATCATAATAAGAGACACAAATTCACGGATTATTTAGATTAATAGAAAGTCCAATGGGATTTAAATACTTGTAGAAAAATAAGAGGACTAACTACAGAGCTCCATTAGTGTTCAGTCTCAATACGATAATCGAAAGTATTTGGGTTCAACTCCGATGGAGTTGGATGGTTCTTTTTGCAGATTTTCTACAAATATTATACTCCTACGGAGTGAACTCAAAACATGTATTTGTACAAGTCATCTAGTCACCAATCAACTACTCAGGCGTAACAATATGCCCCACAAATTCCGCATCGTCATCAATAATCAAATCGTCTTGTCGTCGAAAACACAAAGCACATGCCTCACCTGTCCAATAAATACTGGGTTGGTATCGGTGTTCTTCGTGGTCTTCATTGAAGTCTGCCAATTCTTGATAAACAGATTTTTGGTCTCCAAAATCGCCTTCTGTTTCGTATTCGGGCTTTTTTGAACCATTGTGAAAAGAGATATTTTCTCCAACTCTTCCAAAAATCGGTTTGCGGACGTATTTGTAATCATAAAAATCGTGTGCCTTCAAACTTGTCTTCAATAGGTTGACATGTCTGGGGAAAAGGTCATGCATGACCTTCATAATTACCTTTGATTGAAGGAGCATAGAATAGGCAGGGTTCATAATGATACACAAGCGATTGCGAACAATGTTCTCCAAAATATCCCACAATTCGGGTTCATCATTGGCGATGATGTCCCAAGGTGTAAACTTGTACCAAAAATCGTAGCGAGTGTATTCTCCTGTTTTGGATTCCATGAAAATGCCTTCATCAGGCGAGAAAATCACTTCATCCAAGGTACTATGCGTTATCTGAGTGAAGCCCGCCATACGAGCTGCTCGTTCAATCACTCGCATATTCAAAACATCTTCTTCATAACCAAAAGTGGTGACGAGAAGATTGGCTGCCTTATCAGGATTTTGCTCCAACAATTTTTGAAGTTTTTGCTTCAATCCGTGAATCAATAAGTTGAAAGGGCGATTTTTGAGTTGGTCGCTTTCGAGTTCCCAATACAGTTCTTGAATCAAAGCTGTTTCGGGCATCATAGAGCAAGTGTCGGCATTGATTTCCAACATTTTGATGGGCATACTTTCGATACCTCCTGCAAAATCAAAGCGTCCAACCAAATAATTATCGCTTTCGTGTTGAAGAGAATAGGCTATCAAAGAGCGAGCATGTTTTGGGATACCCGCATCTTTCCATTCTTTTCTATCGACAATTCGACGTGCAGCTTCCATTGCCAAGCCAAAAAGTTCGGCTGAAGCTGTACGTAAATTGTCTAATTCTTGACGGGTGACTTTTACAAAGTCATCGCTGAAATACCCTTCATTTTCGTCGGCTACAAACCACTCCAAACCTTCTTTGCGAAGTTCGTGACGAGGGAGTGGCGGTACTGCAATAAGTCTATTATCCACCTGATGATCGAGTTGAGCGACCGCTTCCATAACCCGATTTTCCAGAAGATGGACGAGTACGAGTTGTGCGTGCCGCAGTTTGTTGCATTTTGTTTCCTGCTTTTTGAGAACGTTGATGTGCTTTGGGGTCGGTATAGGCACTTGCTCGTGGTCGGCTTGCCATAGAGCGTCCCATGAAATAGCCCATCAAACCGAAACCAGCTGCTTGTGCGATTCCGCCATGTGAGCCACTCACTTGTCGTTCTTTCATTAAACGAACTTCTGCAAGGGTAAAAGTATCGACTTTTGCATCCATGTATTTTGCAATAACAAGGCTTTTTGAAGTGTCAGGAATGGTTTGCTCGTCCTCGATTTTGAATTTGTCTTTTTCGACTTCTTGTAGGACAGTTATCAAACCTTCTGTTGGTAAGGCGACTTCTTCTGTTACTGTTTCCGTTCCACCACAAGCTGTGATTAAGAAGAACGTGAAAGCAAGCAAAAAAGAGAGTCGTTGGACAGTTGCTTTTTTTGTTTGTGTCATAGGTTAAAAATTTTAGTACGTAAAAATTTATGCTTTACAAATATAGTGTTTTTTGGTAAAGATGAAGGATTTAGCTAATTTTTTGTTTGGTAAAATTCACCAATTCCTATTCTAATTCTATCTTTGTAGGTGTAGTAACCAATGTATAGGAAAAAATGTTCCCTCAATTGACTATATCTTATATTGCTTAAATTCACTCTTATACTTACCAAGAAGGGATTTTTCACCAAATTTGTTTCTTTAGTTTCTTTGCCAAGAGGTTACAACAAAATATTAAGGTCAAGTAGGTTTGGGATGGGGTTGTGTTAATATGAAGAACTGCTAAAATTTACCCTTATCAAATAAAAATAACTATGCTAAAAGAAGCAAGTTCAAAAGAACGGCTCGTGTTTTTCTTGACGGTTTTCATTGCAGGATTGTGCTCTTTGGTTTATGAACTGCTAATAAGTACTACCTCTTCTTATTTTTTAGGAGACAGTGTGACACAGTTTTCGTTGACGATTGGAATATATATGGCTGCAATGGGTTTGGGTTCTTACCTTTCACAGTTTATTGAAGACGATTTGTTGGATTGGTTTGTGAAGATTGAAGTGTTGTTGGGGCTGACTGGTGGGGTGAGTGTTCCTGTTTTGTATTTTGCATTTGGCGCATTTTCTACTTTTGAATACCAGTTTATTATGCTGGGTTTGACAACGATAATCGGAGCTTTGACAGGCTTTGAAATTCCGCTATTGGTGCGTATCTTGAAGAAGTACTACCCTTTGAAATCCAACTTGGCGTATGTGTTGAGTTTGGATTATATTGGAGCATTGTTGGCGACTTTGTTGTTTCCATTTTTGTTGTTGCCTTTTGTGGGGATTTTTCGGACATCGCTGGTTTTTGGTTTGGTGAATGTGTTGTTGGGTTTGTTTATCTATCGTTTTTTTACCCAAGAACTGTCGGTCAAACGCAAGAAAGGATTGCAGTTGGGAGCTTTTGCGGTGGTGGTTTTGTTTGTGTTAATGGGCTTTTTTGCAGGAAAAATATTGAAGCATTGGGAGGACAATTTTTACACCAGCAAGTTGATTTACTCCAAACAAACGCCTTACCAACACTTGGTTTTGACAAAGAACAAGGACGACGTGCATTTGTATATCAATCACATTATTCAGTTTTCGTCATTGGATGAATACCGCTATCACGAAGCTTTAGGCTTGTTGCCTTTGAATGTTGCGCCCAAAAAGAAAAAGGTGTTGATTTTGGGTGGAGGTGAAGGCTTGTTGGCAAGAGAGGTGTTGAAGTTTGAGGAAGTGGAGTCGGTGAAAATTGTGGATTTGGATGCGGCTGTTTTTCGTTTGGCGGTTGAAAATACACATATTAGCACACTGAATGAGGCTTCTCTTTCCAATAAAAAAGTTGAACCTATTGCGGATGATGCGATGAAATTTTTGAAGGAAACGGATGAGAAGTTTGATGTGATTTTATCGGATTTGCCCGACCCCTCCAATGAGTCTTTGTCTCGTTTG
>JBMYXW010000452.1:0-3650 GCA_049608825.1 Chitinophagales bacterium | reverse complement strand
TAGTGTAGAAATCACAATTGGTGGAGACTGTGTATGTCCAACCGAAGCAGGCAGTTATATTGTTACTTACACGGCATCAGATGCAAGTGGCAATGAAACGACCGAATCTCGCTTGGTAATCGTTCAAGACAATGGCAACTGTACAGGTCCTTGTCCGACAGATGATCCAGACAGTCCTTGTTTTACAACAGGAATTGAAGACAGTTATTTGTTCCGAGCCATCACCATGCGTCCAAACCCAACAAAAGGATTGTTGACTATTGATGCGAATGACGTTGATATGAAAGGTGCTTCTGTTGAGATTTACAATTTGGTAGGCAAACTTATCAGCACCACTTCAATGCAAGGAAATACTTATATAGTAGATTTAACTGCACAACCCACAGGGATTTATGTTGTGAAAGTAAACACTGCTGACGGTAGTATTGCAAAGAAAGTAGTATTGGACAAATAGTAAAGAGTTCAACTACAATTTTGAATATTTCCATCATTCAAAATTTTTAAGCCATCGTTGTTTTCAAACAGCGATGGCTTTTTTTTTCCTCAAAAATCATTGCAGTTTTGAATTTGAGGTTGCCACTTGAGTTTGAATTTTATGGTACTGGTTACGCCCGATTAGGTTATTCTAAGTTTAATAAATGCCCCATCAAGGATTTCTTAGTTCTAAGGTAATCTACATTTTCTTTCTTAGCAGGTATTTCCAAAGGTAAGCGACTCAACACTTTAACAGCACTGTTGTCAAATGCCTCCACCTTTAGAGGGTTGTTGGTCATCAGATGGATTTCGGTTATTCCCAAATCTGTCAACATTTCAATAGCCATACCATAAGTGCGTTCGTCCGCCTCAAAGCCCAAATGAATATTGGCATCTACTGTATTCACGCCCTTATCTTGAAGGTTGTAAGCTTTCATCTTGTTGATGATGCCAATGCCACGTCCCTCTTGTCGAAGGTACAATACGATGCCTCCTTTTTGAGCCGTTAGCTCCAATGCCCTCTCCAATTGTTCGCCACAGTCACAGCGCAAAGAACTAAATATATCTCCTGTCATGCACTCCGAATGAATCCGCACAACCACAGGCTTCGTCAAATCTGTATCATTGCTAATCATCGCAATATGGGGTTTGGGTGTATTGGGAGAATCAGAATAAGCCATCATCTGAAAAAGTCCCCATTTGGTAGGTAAAATACTTTCTGCTTGTCTCAACATATACTATCTCGAATAAAATGAAAATAATTCTAACTTTTTTTACAACAGCAAAAGTATAGAAATAGTTATTTTTTGGTTTGTTGAAAATAAAAAACGTCCTGTAATTATTTGAATTACAAGACGTTTAGAATTGAATGCGACCCCGGAAGGACTCGAACCCTCAACCTTCTGATCCGTAGTCAGACGCTCTATCCAGCTGAGCTACGGAGCCGATTTGTTTAGCTGCTGCAAAAGTAACAACAATTTTCAAACATTCCGAATCTTAAAAAAGTTTCTTCATTCTTAAATTTTATTTGTTTTAAAAATGGTGCAGCATATTGGAAATACTATTCCACACTCTCCACAATCAGCCCAACTTCCACTACAAGCGGAAACTGATCATCCTTCATCGTTTGAGAAAACTCGTAATGGTAAGTACCTGCTTCTTCAAAACGCTCAAAACCATCCATGAGCGATTCTTCTAAATCCCACAAATCTCCCATTCCCTCGCCTTGATACCTTCCATCACTGTCCATCATTTTGAGCTTGATGTCTTTCTCCAATTTCTTATTAGAAGGACTTATACGAACAACTTTCACCTTCAAATGGTCGTAAAAGTACCCTTCCACATATCGAATGGCCAGTCGAACATCCGCCTTATCAAGAGCTTGTTCCATTTTTACTTTAAACATCACAATGTTGTCCTTTTGCCATACATTGCTGGGAATATCAATAAAATGCTTGTACAAAGCAGGCTTGCAGCCCGAAAATTGAAGGGCAAAAACGAAAAGCAATAAAAAGGAGATATTTTTCATTATATGAATAAGGTTAATAATCAATTTGCAAAGCTTGTGCGATATTTTTCATTAAAGTAACAACCAAAGAACCGAGTATGTAAAAAGCCACTGTGACCGAATACAACATTCGATACTCATACAGGTTTCTCGCATCAATTTGGGAAAGAGAAATTGCTATAAAATAAAGGGCAAAGGAAAGCAAAACAAATAAAACAATGGACTGCAAAAAATATTTTACCCATTTTTTTATTACAAAAAAGCTGATAACTGCGTTCAACAAAGCATAAAAGCCCAAAGCCGTTGAAGCAAAAAACCACACTGTTTCTTCATCTTCACTCACCAAATTTCCAATAAACATAGCGGCTGTACCAATGCCTAAGACCCACAAGGACTGTATCAAAGGGCTTGCCCTCTTAAAAAACTGGTAGGATAGGAATGTTTTTTTCATAAAAAACTCAAAAGGTTTGTTTGAAGGAGAAGAACACACGCTAATTTTGAGCAAGCTAACATAAAGAATGATAAATGACAAAAAATGTTCTTGAAAAGTGCGTTTTTGTAAGCTAATATTATGACTCCAAAAATACCTTTGCCAAATTCGCTTCTCAAGAAATTGGTATTAAAGTATATTTTTGGTTTTTATTCTCATTTTAATTTCCATTCATTGCTATGATTCAATTTCGCTTTATTTCATTTTGGATGAGTGCCATTCTTTTGGGTACTTTGTTGACTTTTAGTTCTTGCAAAGAAGACGATATGTCCGAACCCGAACCGCCGATTGAAGAACCTGCTCCCAACGATGTTCGTTTTCAGTTGAGAGGAGGTTCTTTTGGAGAACAAAATATTGTTTTTGAAAAAACTGAAGGAACAATTTCAAAAACAGGGTATAATGAAGACACCGGAACAACTCGATTGTACACTCTTTCACCCCAAACGAATAGCAATCAAAATGACATTATAGATATCTACCTTCCTTTTACACCCAATCAGGGTATAGGGCAGTATGTATTGGAGGATGTCAAGCGACAGTCTAAGTTGGAAGATTTTAATATTTATGTTGGTGGTACGAAACAAGTATCATTAGAAACGGTTACTGTTGAGATTGATGAATATGGAGACATTGGTGGACGTATAAAAGGACGATTTTTTGGACGAGGACTTGACGAGAGCATTGGTGCTGTAGGAGTTATAATTAACTTTGGAGAATTTGATATGCTGCGAACTTTTTAAACTTGTCTAAGCCTTATTGTATGAAAAAATCATGTCACTATTTGTTGTGGTTCTGGGTTTTTGGGGCAGGATTATCCTGCAATGCTCAAACACTTTCTGTGCCTTCTCCCGAAATTGCAGTCTATGAACAACTGATAAATTTATCAAATACTTCGGTTTTTTCGCTTCAAAATACTCTTGAAGACTTCAAGAGTAAGGATATTGAAAAAGTCTCCTCTGTTGCTCTTAGTCCCAAAACAAAGGAGGGTTTATTGAAGGTCAGCAGCATTTCACCAACACATTATGCAGAGACACACAATGCTTTCTTTTGTCGTTTAGAACGAAAAATCAACAAGAAATTTGTCATGCCTGTACGAATACGGCTAGAAGGATTTTGAAGGCTAATACACTGTAACGGAAATAATTTGACATTGAAAAGGGCGTAGCCCAGACCCTGTTT
>JBMYXW010000451.1:0-3651 GCA_049608825.1 Chitinophagales bacterium | reverse complement strand
TAAAAATGGTGGCAGATTTTTGGTATAGTTGCTGGATAGACGCTGGCAAGCCAGATCTTTTTTCTGAAAATAGTAGTCTACAAATAGTCGAAGAGGAATATCCCGATGAGCCAAAAATCAAGAATTTTCAGAATGAGGAATTTATAACCGAACTTCCTGAAGAACAGAAATATCCTAATAGAGAGGAAGAAGCTTGGAAAGAAACACAAGAGGCAAAAGATTTTTTCACGAGACCCAATCCTTTTTTTGACCCCGCAGGTGGAAACAAGAACAATGATTTGATGCAGAACAATGATAAGCCTCTTCCTGGGTTTGACCTTCCAGAAGAAATCAAGCCTAATGAGAATATGGGCAATTCTAAGAATGATACTCCTTACACGTATGATATAGATGATTATTCGAATAACCATCCTTTGGACAAATTATTTTTGGAAGAAGACAACCCTACCGTTGATCGTAAGGAAAGTAAGTATGAGAGAAAGCTTCGTATAAAAAAACAAAAAGCAAAACGTAAGCAAGAAAAACTAAGGAAAGAAATGGAGGCTACTAAAAAAGAAATACAGGATTTGAATGAAAGTATGGAGTATAGTCGTATCTATCCATACGACTAGTGCCTGAAGAAAAACAAGAATAAAAGAGCAACAATAAAACGACCTTTTTTTAGTTTTGAATGTTAATTAATTTTCGTTAATTTGCTTTATTTGGCTATATTAGGAAATTAAATTTAAAACTTGAAAGTCGTGAAAGAACTATTACAAACATTTGGATATACATTGGCTATTGGAATGGTCGTTTTTTTTGCAGTTATGATAATCAGTAAAAGTGGAGTGGGCTTGGCAGAGAAATGGAAAGGGAATGATGATCGTATAAAAAAAATGGAACAACAAGCAAAGGAAGCGGTTGACGGTATTGCAGATAGAGTGGAAAAAGGGATTGATGGTACAAAAGAAATATTGCAAGATGTAAGAGAGATAGGTCTTGATAGGAATGAGAGTATCAAAACCAAACCTGCTAAAGAAGAAGATGGAGAGTTTTATCAAAATGTCAATGATGATAATAGCGCACCTAACTTCAATGATGAACCAATGAAAGAAGAACCCGAAGTGCCTGTTATTGCAGAAAGACCTTCCGAATTTATCAACACAAGCCCTCCTTCTAACAACAATCAACAGACAGACCCAGTTGTAAAAGACGACAATAAAACCTATCAAATACAGTTAGGAGTAATCTCTAAAAAAAATACGAATCTTTCTAACTTCAAAATTGTTAATGGATTGGGTGATATTTATGCAGAAACAATCGACCAAACTAAAAGCCGTATTCTACTGGGAGACTTTGAAGGAAGAAGAGAGGCAACCTTTGTATTGGGAGAGGTAAAACAAAGAGGCTTAAAAGATGCTTTTTTAGTAGAAAGGAAAGTTGAAGTAGTTCCTGTACCTGCAAAAGAAACATTGACAAAACCAATTCTTGTTGCCGATGTTAGAGAAAAAGGAAATTATATTATACGTTTGGGAGTTTTCTCCGAACCACCAACAGAAAAACTAACCAGATTAAGCGAAATTGGGAAAATATATCTACAAGCACATCCAACAAACCCCAACTTGAACACGGTTTCTTTGGGCGTTTTTGCATCTAAATCACAGGCAGAAGCTGCTTTAGCTGCTGTCAAACAACAAAGTTTTAAAGATGCCTTCATTACCTCTGCCAACAATCAACTCATAGATGCCAATTCAGGAAAAGGCTTATACTACTTACCTGATGAAGTAGAAAAAATCCCTGCAGGAAGTGTTTGTGTAGAAGAGTATGTTATTCAGCTGAGTGCAGCCCAAAGACCTAATATTGGGAATTTTAAAACACTTCTAAACATGGGTAATTTATTTACAGAATACGACCCCAAAAGAGATGTAAGTAAAGTATTTGTAGGCCCATTTAAGGACAAAGCCACAGCAAACCAAGCTCTTCAAGAAGTAAAAGCCAAAGGCTTTAACCAAGCATTTGTTGTAGATAGAACAAGATATTGAAAAAACCACAACATGAACCAGACTAAGGCAAACTAAAATATTAAATTAGGCATTTATAAAATTTAAATCGCTCGCTTACAAAGTATTGTTTGAATTTGCATTTGAGCTTTTTATTTGAATTTGCCTAAAGTAATCACCTAAAAATTAAAGTTATGCAAAAGTTTTTTACCACCCTATTCATTGTGCTAGGGCTAGCCATTGTTCCATTCACTTCCACTTCCTATTCTCCACCTTCTATTGGTGAGTTGGCTCCCGAAGTCAAATTACCTGATGTGAATGGAAAAGAATTAAAACTATCCAAATTAAGGGGGAACATTGTATTGGTCAGTTTTTGGTCAACATGGTGTGTCTCCTGCAATGTTATCAAAAATCCTGAATACCGCCGGTTATACAATCGCTACAAAGATTACACCTTTGACAATGCAGATGGATTCACCATTTACAGCGTAGCATTTGACAGTGATAAGAGTAAATGGCAACGCAGAATAGAAGAAGAACAATTGGACTGGAAAACACATGTTATTGACCAAGATTCCTACTATTCCAGTTACTGGTTTATTTACAATATTAGGAGTATTCCATCTTCTTTTTTATTGGACGAAACAGGCAGAATTATTGGCGCAAATATGTCTTTTAGCCAACTAGATAATGAACTCAACAAGCGAAAAAGAGCTCGAAAAGTGAAAAATGTATTGGTAGGACAAGACAAACAAAATGGAAACAATGGATACGTTACGCCTACACCTCCTACTCAACCTACTTCTCATCCCAATACTACTGTCCAGAAAACGGTATATAAAATTCAATTGGGCGTATTCCGAAATCCCAACTTAGGTAAGTTCACTAAATTAAAAGAGTTTGGTGAATTAGAAACAGAACGTACATCTCCAACATCGAAGCTTCACAGAGTTTTACTTGGAGCCTTTACCCAGTCACAGTCCAATTCTGTTCTCCGAAAGATACAAGACAAAGGGTATCGAGATGCTTATGTGACTACGAGACAAATCACCGTTCCTGCTGGTTCGCAATCTGGTAACGAGATTGTAGATGTGATAGATGAACCTATTACAAGACCAGATGTTCCAACATCCAATCCATTGCCTGAAAATGAAAATGACTTAAATTCAACTTATCTCGAAAAAATATATAAGATTCAGTTAGGCGTATTTGGCAGGTATGCTGAAAGTAAGTTCAGTCATCTGAAAACCCATGGCAATATTGCTGTGGAGAATCTCAACAATGGTTTGAAAAAAGTATTGCTTGGAAGCTTCAAAACCACCGCAGAAGCCAATACGGAACTTTCCAAAGTCAAACCAAAAGGCTTCAAGGATGCTTTCTTAGTAAAACGAGAAGAACTAATGACCATCACCGCAGCAAACGTGAGACGATACAAACCCAATTGGGAACAAGATATGTCTGCCACACCAGAAGAAGATACAACTGCTTATTTGGCCTTGATGAAATTGGAATACCCTGCCCTACAAGGTTCAATGGTAGGCGAAGTAGCTCCCGAAATCTTATTGAGAACCAAAGATGGTGCGGCATTACCTTTGACTGCCTTGAAAGACAAATACAGATTGGTTCATTTTTGGGGAAGTTGGAGTGGCCCATCACGACAAAACCACACCGA
>JBMYXW010000450.1:0-3663 GCA_049608825.1 Chitinophagales bacterium | reverse complement strand
GCTTGTCGTTTGAATTTTGTCTTATATTAGTGGCGCAAATCAAGAAAAGAATGTAGAGAAAGATAAAAAGATTACTGCAATAACTTCATATTTGAATAATGAACAAAATCTATTACATCGCAGATACTTCAGTGGCTACAATGGCTCGTCCGAGAGGCGGAGATTGGTTGTGGGATGATTTAGTATCTTTGAAAACGAGAGGAGTAGAAACCTTGGTATGTTTGATGGACAAGGACGAATTGTATGAGTTGGAATTGGAGGAGGAAGCCGAAAACTGCAAGAAGATAGGCATTGAATTTATTCACTTTCCGATTCCCGATTTTGGATTACCTTCTGACAAAGTAGCTACCAAAAGATTGATTCTTCAATTGAAGGACTATGTGGAGGAGGACAAAAAAGTGGTTGTACATTGCAGAATGGGAATTGGGCGTTCTTCTACGATTGTAGCTACTATCTTGATTGCTTTGGGTAATTACACGACCGAAACAGCTTTTGAAGCCATCACCAAAGCGAGAGGATTGCGTGTTCCTGATACCCAACAACAAATAGAATGGGTTAGGCGTTTTGAAGGAGAATTAAGACGTAAGAATTAAGACGTAAGAATAGTACACTGTAACGGAATTCATTTTACCCCAAGGTTTTAGGGTGAACTATTGAAAAGGACGTAGTCCAGACCCTGTTTGTAGAAAAATAGATGGAATTAATAGCATTAGGAGCGTAGCTTCGGCACAGCTAAGTTCTTGATTTTCTATGGCATTGGGGCGATGCCCCTTGTGTTCATCTTCTTAAATATGTTTTCTACAAACAGGGACGCAGCTATGCTGCTGAAATATCAAATAAATTTATATTCCACGGTGTTTAACTTCCAATTAACAGAAATAATTTTTCATTTTTAATTTTCATCTATGAGGGTTATCCTATTTGTATATAAGTGGCGAGATAAAATTAACTTCAATAAACAAGTTATCAAAACTTTGAAGGCTCACTTCTCACTTCCTACTTCTCTCCTCCTATTTGCCAGCATTTTCTGTGCAACATTACTGCAAAGTTGTGGTGAGGAGGATTATATACCTAAGCCAAAAGCTTATTTTCGGATTATTTTGCCCGAACACAACTATCAATCTTATGTTTCAGAAGATTGCCCTTTTGCTTTTGAGCAAGCGACTTATGCAAAGGTGGCAAAGAACAGAAGTGCTGGAGCAAATCCTTGTTGGATAGACATTGACTATCCCGATTTAAATGCCAAAATTCACCTATCCTACAAAGAGGTGGGCGGAAAATCGGACAACCTGCCTAAATTGATTAATGATGCTTATAAACTCAATTCTAAACACGTCCGAAAGGCGGATTATATTGAAGAAGTGCCTATTCGGAATGAGCAGGGAGTGTTGGGCTTGTGGTACAAAGTTGGAGGAGATGCTGCTTCTTCTACACAGCTTTATTTGACAGATAGTTTGAATCATTTTATTTGGGCATCCCTTTATTTTTCAAGTACACCCAATGAAGATTCAATTGCGCCTGTGGTAAAGTTTATTCGGAAGGATTTAGATCGTTTTGTAGAGAGTTTTGAGTGGAAGCGGGAAGTAGGAAGTAGGAAGTCAGATTGATATTTTTCTTCTCACAGCGAAGCGGTCTTACTTCCCACTTCTCTCCTCTATTGCTTATACACCTTGATGTAAAACACAAAGTTCGACAAAATCTTGACCTGTTCGGTCAAAGAAAGACCTTGAAGGGACGTTTTGTTAGGTAGGTCAATATGTTCACCCGACAATTCAATGAGATTGAGTGTACTCATGGCTTTCACTGCATAGCCTGCATTTTCAGCATGAGCATGTTTGGCTTTGATGATTCCTACCAGTTGCCCATTTTTATCAAATAAAGGACCACCGCTATTACCTGGTTGTACAGGAACCGATATTTGATAGGTATTAGAATCACCTTGATAACCTGTTCGGGAACTGATTAAACCATCGGTCAGTTTGATTTCAGAACCCATTGTAGCTGTCAATGGATAACCCAAAGTAAAAACTTCTTCTCCTACATCCATCAATGAAGGCTGAAAAGCATAAGGAAGTGTTGGAAGTTCATTGAAACGAATGTCGTCAATCTGCAATATTGCAACATCGGTTTTGGGGTCTTGGCTAACGATTCTTGCATTGTAGGTCTCTGGGATTCTTTCGGGGTGAAGTTCTACTTCTATTTTTTTAGCATCTTTTATGACATGATAATTGGTGATGATATAGCCTCTTTTAGAAATAGCAACTCCACTTCCTGCTGCGTCAATGGGATTGGAGGGTTTTTGAGCAGCTAATATTTGTTTGATGCTCCGCTTGACAAAGAGGCTATTTTCTTTGCTATTTTTGAAGTTGAGAGCAAAAGATTCATCCGTCTCGAAGGTGATAAATGCAGTACCTCTTTTTTTATCAAAACGATACCAGTTCACTTCTTTATAATGATATTTATCTTTGGTAGGGAAAATTTCGCCAATTAGCTCGCCTTCTTGCCAATCATCACTATTGCTTGCCCCATTTATATACATGACATCATAGCTTTTATCATTAGCGTTTTTTAAGATGGCTATTTTGCGTTTTCGGTTGGGATAAAAAGGAATAAAAACTTCTTCATAAATACCTTCTAAAAATTCAGGAGTCTTATCTACTAACTTTTGCATGACAACATGCTCTGTATCTAATATTTTATTAGACAGAAGCTTGAGTCTGTTGTGGGACTGATAAGTGATTTTATGGCGATGAATTCTTTTCAATGCTGCTCCCATGTGTAGGAGTTCATTTTCGTCTTTATAAATGACTCCCATGATAGGAATACTTACCTCTTGTTCCAAACAAGAACGAAAAACGAACTTGATATCAGAGTAGTATTCATCGGTTTCGGTCATAGACAATCGCATCCAAGCGATGTCACATACAGATTTTACTCTTTGAAGAAGCTCGTCTTTTTCGGAAGTTCTGAATGCTACTTCTTGAATACCTAAACTTGTAAGGTAAATTCCGAAGTGTTCGATTACATTGTCTCCTTTTCTATCCACAACAATTTGTTTGTCAGGACTCACTTCAATAATTACATATTGAACACCAGATAAGAGCTTGGGCAAATCAAGCGGTGGGGCGATATGGGGATTGAAGGAAGAAGCTGATACAGAAATGTTGGTTATCCATAAAAGTAATAGAATCAAATATTTCATGGGGTAGGCTTTTTAGAATTTAATAGTGTCGAATATATGGAATTTCCCATAGATTCGACACCATTTTGCTAGTAAAGTTTAAGCTTAAAATTCAATATCCGTGCCAACTTTAATTAGTATATCTAACAATAATTATTTATAAACTCCTATGCGAAAGATAAAAGGTTTCAATTTTTTTACTTGTTCAGTAAGTGGTAGGTGCATTATTTTGTTTCCTCTTGGAAGTTGAATAGGCAAGTGAGATTTTTGGATAGACTCCAATAGAACTGTACTTTTGATGGCATAACCAACAGTGTAAGTAAGATTGTTGTATTCTGAAAAACGAGAATAAACGATGCCTTGTAGGTTGCCATAAGCGTCAAATAATGGGCCCCCACTATTACCAGGTAATAACTCTATATCTGTTGCATAGGTTTTTTTATTGTTTTGGTATCCAATCGGAGAGCTAATCAATCCGCTTC
>JBMYXW010000449.1:0-3664 GCA_049608825.1 Chitinophagales bacterium | reverse complement strand
AATACAACTCAAAATGCTCTTTGGCTTGCTCCTCTCTAAAAAACACAATGCCCAATCGAAACAAATCAATGGTGAGCGTGACTTTGGGATGGGCTTTGATGTCTGTCCATGCTTCCTGCATTTCGGTCGACCAATTGATGTCGTCAAAGACCATAATCGTGTCCTTGTGTATATACGGCAAACACCGCTTGAAATATTGTAGGGTAGGTTCTTTTCGGTGATTTCCATCAAAAAAGATATAATCCAATTGTCCGATTTCAGCTAAGGTCGTGGGGAGTTTTTCTTCAAAAGTACCCACTCGGCTATAGATGTTTTTTAGCTCCATTAGGTCAAATGTTTGCCGAGCGATTTTGGCAGTATTTGGACAACCTTCAATGGTATAAACTTTGCTTTTGGGAAGTGCCAGCGCATGGTAGAGTGTGCCGGTGCCGAGGGATGTACCCAGTTCGAGCATGGTTTTGGGCTGAAAATAAGTCACCAAACGAAATAGGAGTTGACCCACTTTTTCGGGAGCTGCCGCATTTTTGGCGATTTCGGATATTTTTCTGCGATTGGAGTCCTGTGTACCTTTAGAGCCTGCGCCATAGTCCTTTACGTCAATGATGTGTTGGTTTTGAAGCAACTGACTTTTGACATAATGAATATCGCTAAAGGCATAGTATTCTCGCTTGTCAAAAACGACTTCTATGGCTAATTGATACACAAAAGGAGAGTGCAAGTAGTACTTTGATTTGGCTCGAAGTAGGTATTGCAGGTAGCTGGATATGGTTTTTATCTTTTTCACCCTGCAAATATAAAATAAAAAGAGGCTCACAAGGGGAAAACTTGCGAGCCTACATTAACTAAACCAATTACTAAAAATGACATTACGTGCTTTTTCTCTTCATAATGATAGAGTATATACCAAAAGCTTGCCAAAATGTTCACATTAGGTGAAAAAATTGAATAAATTTGGTTTGTAGGTCCACAATTTATCCCAACCGTTTTGAAAAGTTTGGAAGATGCTGATGCGTTCTTCTTGGGTAAGTGCTTCTTTTTGTGCTTGTTGGGCATCGTATCTTTCGAGTGGGGCTTTGCATTCTTTTTTGCCGAGTTCAATCAATTCTGTCGCTAAGTGAAAATCGAAACCGCCACTGGCTTCTCTCGAAATATTGATAACAATATCTGGTTTGTAGAGGTGAAAAGCGTATTCGGTGATTTTGTCCTGCATCACTTCAATGCTTCTCGTTGTCAATCCAATGTAATTCAAATGGTGCTTGATCATGTTGACTTTGGGAAGCTTATGCAGCCATTTGGAGCGAAACAAAAAATGTCCAGGTTTGTCGGCTTCAGGGAAAGGAGTAGCTCCCATATTCGTGGCTTTTTCTGCCGCTTCCACGACTTGCTTGGGCTGAAAACCGGTCATTCGGGCATTCAAATTGACGACAATAATCAAATCGTTTTTTTCTTCTAAAATCGGTTCAATAGGAGTGGGATTCAATATGCCACCGTCAATCAATTCTCGTCCATGTAAGATTTTGGGGGTAAAAATGGTCGGAATGGCAATAGAAGCCCGCACTGCATCAAAAATACTCCCTTGATTGATCCAAACTTCTTGCCCTGTGTGCAAATCTGCTGCAACAGCTGTATAAGGCATCTCCAAATCTTCGATGTTTTTGTCACCTCCAACGACACTCGCCATCTCTTCAAAAAGCTTTTCACCTCGCACAAAGCCTTGTGTGCTAAAGGTAAAGTCAATGCGTCTCCACACGCCAAATTTGGTGAGTGAACAAAACCACTCCTTGAATGCCTCCAATTTTCCGAGCGTATATACTGCTCCAACTGCGGCACCCATTGAAGTCCCCGCTACTGCTTTGATTTCATATCCCGCTTCTTCCAATGCTTCAATAACTCCAATATGTGCCAATCCTCTGGCTCCTCCCGAACCTAATACCAACGATACTGTCTTCTTTTTCATGCCTCTATCTTTTTCTTTTTAAAATCTTCCATTGTCAACTGACTACTGCAAAAATCATACTCTTTTTCTTGATTCGATGCTACGATAACAATACGGTTTTGAGCATATTGTTCCACCAAATTTCGGTACCATTCTGTGGCATGAGTATCAAGATTGGTCGCAGGTTCATCAAGCAGCAAAATGGAAGTGTCTGCCAATATCGCCAATGCCAACTTGACCCTTTGTTTCATGCCCGACGAATAGTGCTTGATGGCTTTTTTGCGAACATTCGGCAATTCCACTTTATCTATGACCTCTGCAATGTTTAGTTGGTTTATGAAGGGTTTGAAACGAGATTGAAAGGTCAATAGTTCCTTCAATGAAAATTCTTCAATGAGTTCTAAATATGGAGCTGCCCAGCTTAGATGTTGGTGAATTTGGTTGGCTTCAATGACTTTTTTGGAGGAGTCGGTATATATCACTTTTCCTTTTGAAGGGCTGATGCTGGCTGCAATGACCTGCAATAAGGTCGATTTGCCTGAGCCATTTGCACCCAATATCGCACAGCTTTTCCCCGCTTCAAAGGTGGTTTCTACGTCTCTGAATATCCATTCGTAGCCGAAACGTTTGGAGACTTTTTGTAGTTGTATGGTTTGGCAGGTGGTCATGGGAGTTTATTGAAGTGAGTAGAATGAGAATTATCGGGAGTTTGAATAACGTACTACATTATTTTTTGTCATACTTTTCCTTCAAAATATCTGAAATAGCTTTTGTTTCTCGAATATTTCTTCCAGTTGTTTTTACAACAATACCAAGGCCTTCATCTATCCAATAAAGCACGATTTCAATAATGCCTTCGTCTCGAATCTTTTTTATAAATTGGTCGTTGGTAGGATTAAAAGGCATGGAATTCAGAATGCCTAATACGTAAGGTGAGTTTCTGATTTTTTTGGAAAAGGCTTTTAAAATATCTTTTCCATGGTCGTCTCGTAGTTTGATTTTTTTATCCTCGGCAACTAAATTAGTCGTAACTAATTCAATTCCTTTGAGTTCTTCAATCCAATTACTCAACAATTCAATCTCAAATTGTTCTGGTTTTGCAGCTTGATAAACAATGACTTCCTTTTTATTTTCCTTTTTTTCATCCTTTACTATCAATACCTGTTCTACTTCTTCCCAAATATCAGAGGATAGGAAACTTATGGCTAATGTATTGTAAATATAAGCAACAGCCAATCCTTGAGATTCAATTTCTTTGTTATCTCGATTTACAAAAAAGTATTGGTTGATAAATAAATCTTCTTGTTCTTCATCCTCATCACTGATATAAGGTCTGCGAGTGTTTTCTCCCCAAAAAAATTCTTTTAATACACCATTTTCACTAGTCCGTGGATCTATAAAAGCCCATACTCCAAGTTTTTTATCTTTGGTTAAGGCAATATTTGATAAACCTTCTGCTCGTATGTATTCAAATCCTTCTTCCTTTGCAGCATTAAAAGTCTGAATGAATAACCTAATTCGTTCCTCTGCTTCTTGAATAGTATTTGCAAAAGGCTCGCTACTTAGCTCATTGAAAACTAAAAACATATCTATATTAGTTTTGAAATTTGATTACCCCACTCGTCTAAAAAACCTTTGGGATAACTACTTAGAGTTCCATTTTTATCTATGTAAATAGGAGTAATATCAGAATACTGTTCTCCATTCTCACTGACACGGTCAAAATAC
>JBMYXW010000448.1:0-3679 GCA_049608825.1 Chitinophagales bacterium | reverse complement strand
AACTGCCATTGAGCTTCCCTTATATACAAAGACCACCGATGAAATCATTGCAGATTTTGAGCGTCATTTGGCAGATCAGCCCGAACGTTTGAGGCGAAAAGTATTGCGAATTTTTAAGTATGCACAAGTCGATAGACGTTATTCGATTATGGATGCAGATCGAGTATTATCTTCGCTTTCTTTTGAAGAAAAGAACGATTTTTATGCCAAAAATGCCATTGAACTCTCCGAAAATGTGCTGCGAAAAGCATTGGACAATGCCAACTTGCAGCCCACGGATATTGACTACATCATCACCACAAGTTGCACTGGATTTATGATTCCTTCGGTAGATGCTTATTTAATCAATCGACTGAAAATGCGCCAAGACATTGTGCGACTTCCTGTGACCGAAATGGGTTGTGCCGCAGGCGTTTCGGCTACGATTTACGCCAATAATTTTTTGAAGGCAAATCCAAACAAGAAGGCAGCTATTATTGCAGTCGAATCTCCAATGAGTACTTTTCAATGGGATGATTTTTCGATGACCAATATGGTGAGTGCGGCAATTTTTGGAGATGGAGCAGCTTGTGCGATTTTGGGCAGTGATGATTCCAAAATTGCTCCTGCAATTGTGGATACTAATATGTACCACTTTTTTGACGAGACAGATATGATGGGTTTTGAACTCAAAAATTCGGGCTTCAAAATGGTTTTAGACCCAAAAGTGCCGAATCGAATTGAAGAACACTTTCACCGAATTCTATTTCCATTTGTGGAGCGAAACGGCTGGAAAATGGAGGATATTGACCACTTGATTTTTCATCCTGGCGGCAAAAAAATTGTCCAAATTGCGGAGCAACTCTTCAGTGAAATGGGTAAAAATCTGGATGCAACCAAACACATTTTGCGAGAGTACGGCAATATGTCGAGTGCTACGGTGCTGTATGTGTTGGATTATATTTTGAAGGATGATATTGCAGCAGGAGAGAAAGGGCTGATGTTGAGTTTTGGTCCTGGGTTTTCGGCGCAAGCGGTGTTGTTGGAGTGGAAGTAGGTTGATGGTGACTGGTTTTTTAGATGAAAATTCAATAAATACGATAAAAACTTAAAAAGGTTTCGTGTTAAAGCACTTTTTTTCATTTCCTTTTTTGAAGTAAAAAGATGAAAAAATATTTTTGTAATCATTTATCATACAACATCCAAACCACTTTAAAAACCGTTTTCGGGGCTTTTTTCAACCCCTAAAACGGTTTTTTATTAGTCAAGTTAATGTAATTTTTTTTGGTGTATAAGAATAAGTGTGATTTCATTTACTAATTTTGCGGCGAGAAAAAGTGAACCTTAGCCTATTATTATCATTCAAAATGAACTCGTTTGAAGGATTGATAGGATGTAGAATGATTTAACAAACTATGCAAATTAAATAAAAACAGAATTATGAATCTTACAAAATGACTGATCACACAACTCATATTTTAAATAAATATACCAACTCATGTACTTCTTACTACAACCTAAAAGTAAGCAGAATACGATACTGATTGTTATTGTTCTGCTTCTTTCAACACTCAATATTGGCGTTTTTGTGTCCAAATTTTTGAGTAAAACACCCCCTAACCCCCCCGTAGTAAATGCCGAAAAGCTTTATCTCATTGATAAAGCAGGGCTTTTTGTAAGCGACATTCCTTCTTTTGAAGCCAAAATACGCAACATCAGCGAAAAGCTCCAAATAGCTCCCGAATGGCTCATGGCGGTCATTCATACAGAATCCAGATTCGACCGATGTGCTTTCAATCAAGCAGGTAGCAAGGCAATAGGTTTATTGCAGTGGATGCCTCGGACGATTAGAGAGTACGGCATTGAGGTGGAGGATTTGGAAGAGTGTTCTGACCTTCAACAGTTGGAGTATGTCTATCAATATTTCAATAAAATGAAAAGATTGGCAGGTACTTACAACAGTCTCACCGATTTGTATCTCGCCGTCCTCTATCCCAAAGCTCTCAAAAGAAGTGGAAATAAAAATTATCCTTTGTATTCGTATCCTTCTAAGGCGTATGAACTCAATGAAGGCTTGGATTTGAACCAAGATGGAAGTGTGACCATTGGAGATATTGAAGATAGGCTCTTGAAGCGTTATCCTGAAGCTTTTAAGACAGAAGATGTTAGTCAACAGTGTGCAACAGAAGAACCTGAACTTGCCTTCAAAGATGCTCGTTTGGATTTGTTTGGAAGTTAGTTCAGTGATTGGTTATTGGTTTCTCAATATGATTCCATTGAAGTAATTTCAGCAAAAAAGAGTATTTTGCATGGCATCCAAAATTTTGATAGGAACCCATGTCTAAAATAAATCGAAGACAAGCTATTTGTTCTAATTGTAGTCATTCTTTTACAGAGAATACTGCCAATAATTTTTGTCCAAACTGTGGGCAAGAGAACTCGAATAAAAATGTTTCTTTTGGCGAATTGTTCAGTGATTTTGTTGGTAGCTACTTCTCTTTAGACTCCAAGCTTTTTCGTACAATTCCTCGATTGTTATTTTCTCCAGGCTTTTTGACCAATGCCTTCAATGATGGAAAACGCATCCGCTACCTTACCCCAATACGCATTTATTTGTTTATGAGTGTATTGTATTTCTCTTTTTTCGCAGCTCAGTTCAGTGGAACGAAAGAAATCATCTCCAATGGTGACCGACAAGAACGGATTGACAGTATTTTGAATATTGCAGCTAAGGACAGTGTTTTGATTTCTAATACTACTTTTTTGAAAGATGTTGTTGATTCAGACAGCATTGTCATCACAAATGATACAGTAGGAGAGGAAGGTCGAAAAAGGTTGAAAATTCCCAATAATGACTTATATATAGGACTTAGTTTTCCAGAAGAAGATTCGACCTTTATTCAAGAACAGAAGGTAAGGAGAGTGATAAGGTTGTCTAAAAAATATGGGATTGACGCAACGATAGATACATTGAGACAGGAAGATAGTTTTCTTACCCAAAACACCTTCTTTACCAAAGGTACACGTCAATTTCTACGAATTTATCACCAAGGTTCTGAAGACCTAGCCGCTTACTTCTTTGCTCGATTGCCTTTGATGATGCTCTTCACACTTCCTATTTTTGCGTTTATCTTTAAGCTACTGTACATTAGACGAAAACGCCACTATATAGAACATGTTGTTTTCCTGTTGCATTTTCACGCTTTCCTATATATTGTACTTACAGTATTGTTGTGGACAAGTGATTATCTTTCAGAAGAGTATATTGCTCTGATTTTAATGGGGATTTTTGTTTATTTCTTAATAGCTCTCAAAAAAGTCTATCAACAAAGTTGGAAAAAGAGTGTGATGAAGGGAGTTGTCTTTAATTTGTTTTACCCTATATGTTTGGGAGTCGCTGTCGTTGCAACAGGTATTGTTGCATTTTTGATGTTTTGAGGAATATACAGACTTTATTTTTTAGGCGTTACTAAATTAAGAATTTTCTTGGAATATCTGGAATTATTTCGCAAGTAGGCATAAAGAAGGGGACAACCTTTCCCTGATCGTCCCCATAAAAACTAAGGCCATGAAAAAAACTATCGTAAATTTATGCAAAAAATTTATATCGTGAAAGTAAAAAATCGTTGTGATTTTTGACATTGTGTCTGTCGTCTAAAAATCTATACGTTTAATGCTTTGTTATACAGGTCATAAGAGC
>JBMYXW010000447.1:0-3686 GCA_049608825.1 Chitinophagales bacterium | reverse complement strand
ATCACGGTTTGTTCTATTTGGTATTGACCATGTTGGGAGTACGTTCCAACTTAGAAGATTCAACAGATAAAGGGCGAATTGACTGTACTTTGGAGCTGGGCAATAAGGTGTATGTCATCGAATTTAAGTATGGAGAAAAAGGAACAATGAAATACTTACTCGACCAAGCCATGAATCAGATTAACAACCACAAATACTACGAGCCTTTTGAGGGTTTGGGCAAAGAGATTTGGTTATTGGGAGTAGGTTTTTTGGTGAAAGAAGACCCAAAATTGAAGAAACCTGTATTGACGATTGACGGAAGGGTAGAGCAGCATGTTTAAATAGGAAGCCAGATATAAGGTCGCTTTCCCAACTCGCACTCGTTTGCAGTCATAGCCGTCAAACCAAGACCAGAAAATGTGTTAAACGCCCCAAAGGGGCAAAAGCAATAACGTAGGGCATCGCCCATAGTCGTCAAGCTAAGAAGCAAAAAAATGTGTACGATGCCCTGAAGGGGCGAAAGCAAAGAGGATAGCTGAATGCTTTCGCCCTTTCAGGGCTAATATCACACAATACACTTGACCCACAGGGCGTTGCCCTGTGCTATTGCTAAAACCCTTTCAGGGTTAATAGACAAGATTTTTCCTTAGATGGGACATCGCCCTACGAAGCAAAAAGGATAGCTGAATGCTTCCGCCCTTTCAGGGCTAACGACACATTTATAATTGATACACAGGGCATTGCCCCCTGCTATTTCTAAAACCCTTTCAGGGTAAATAAACAAGATTTCTTCTTAGCTTGACGGCTATGCTTGCAAACAATCACAAGCTATCGAAACCTTCAAGCAACAAAATACTACATTCACAATTTTCTCAAATCGTCCTCCCATCCTTCGCATACTCCCGCTGAATCCCATGCAAAACATCCTCCCGAAAAATTCGCAAATCCCCATTGTCTCGCCGCAATGCCGACAAAGCACAATGCCTCGATACATTGTTGATAGCCCCGCCTGACAGTTCGTATTTTTGAGCAATTTCAAACAAATCTACCTCTTCTGACAGAGGCGTTTGGACTGCAAAAGCCGATTGCCATAAGCGGTAGCGTTGTTGAGCATTGGGCATTCGGAAGTGAATCATGGTTTGGAAGCGACGAGAAAAAGCTTCGTCGATATTGCCTTTGAGGTTGGTAGCGAGAACGACTACCCCAGGAAAAGTTTCTACTCTTTGAAGGAGATAGGCGACTTCTTGATTGGCGTGTCGGTCTTTGGAGTCGGAAGTTGCCGTTCGTTTTCCGAACAAAGCATCCGCCTCATCAAAAAACAAAATCCAGTTTCGGTTTTGCGCTTGGTCGAAAATGTTCGCCATGTTCTTTTCCGTCTCGCCAATGTACTTCGACACCACTTGCGATATATCAATGCGATAAACATCCATTTTGAGGGATTTGCCAATCAGCGAAGCCGTCAGCGTTTTACCCGTTCCTGGAGGACCATAAAACAAAGCCCGATAACCAGGTTGAATCCTTTTGGACATTCCCCATTCGTGCAGAATCGTATTTTGGTGTTTCAGCCAAGCGGGAATTTCCAGCACCTCATCCAAGGTGTAGTCCTCCAATACCAAATCTTCCCATTCCATTTTGGTGACAATCAATTGGGCGGGAAAGTTGCTGCTGTAATCGGGTTTGTGGGATTGCCCTGAGGTGAACAAACTCAAATATTCCTCCGATATAGAAAGCTTGGCACTCGTTTTAGAGCCATCTTCTTTTGGGTTCTTCAATTGGAGGATGTTCTGTTTTCTCAATACATGGCGGTCGCTAAACATTTCCATCGACAAAAAACGGGCGGTCAAATCTCCTTCTGCCAATAAAAACAAAGCCGTTTCGATGGTCGACACAAAACCGTGTTGCGTTCCTGTCTTCCACCCACCAAACTCGGTATAGGGTCGGTTCAGTTGAGGGTGAGGAATCAAAAACGGATTCAACGATTCTGGTGCGATATGAGGGGTCAATGCCAAAAGAAGCACCAGCCTTTCCCATTTTTTGCAGTGAAAATGCTGCATGACAGACGAATAAGTACTTGGGTATTTAGACAAATCGGGAACAGGAACTTCCTCAATAGAAGTGTAGGAACTGTTTTGCCCTAAGTGTAGTTGAAGCCGTGTTTGTACTACTTTGTTGAACCATTCCAATTCAGCAGCCAGCACATGGGCATTGTCTTGGTATTTTTTTAACATCGTTTAGATAGAAGTAAATAGTGCCTTGTAAGAGATAGTGATTGGCTTTGTTTTATAAATAAGGCTGCAAATATATAAAAAAGAAGGAAATGAAGCTCTTTCGTTCCATTCCAACCGTTGACAAACTTTTCAAGTCTTGTCAAGGTTTTCACTCGTTTGGTCAAAGAACCAAAACCTTGTCAACGGTCGCCAGACCTTGACAACGGTTAACAACGAAAACTTTTCCCCCTCCAAAACAATTATACATGTAGCCATTAACTATTTCAACTATCAAGTTCCATTTATGCAGGAAAACTCCAATAAGAAAAACATCCTCAAAGCCGCTGCCTCCATTGGGTTCACAGGCATTGGTTTAGCCCTCACAGGTTTTTACCTTCCCGAAACCCTTGTAGCTGCTGCAATTGGCACAGTCGGGGGAGTCGGTGGAAATCTACTCAGCGGTGACATCGAAAAAGGCATGGAAACCGCCTATTCTCGAATGACTCAAACAACCGCAAATAACCACGACCTCCAAAAAGCCTTTGGAAGAGCCTTGATTCGAGCCTGTGAAACACTCGAAAAAGAGTACCTCGGAAAAAACGAGTACAAAGAATTGAGAAAGCGAGACCAACAGTCCATTCAAACTTTTTTTCATTCGCTTCGGCAAACGGCTGAAAATGAATTAAAAGAGATGGAAGAAGGAAATGATTGGTTCAAAGACCAAGACCTAAAACAGTATCTCGGAGCTTCCACCAATCTAACAGCTGCAAAAACGGACTTGGAGCAAAAACTGAAGGCGTATGCCAATATTGAAGTGGGGTTTCAGCCGCATTTTGTCGAGTTTGTGCGGGAAAATTTGGCGGAAGGGATTGCCTTTCACTACCTCGAAATCCTCAAAGACAACCAAAAAGACAACACCAAAGTCTGGCGAGCCTACCAACTGCAAGTACAGCAAAACCTGCAAAAAACGCTTTCTGAACTCCAACAAAACCAAATCGAGCAGTCCGAAAAATGGCAGCAACTGACCGAGCGTTTGGCGGCAATGCCTCAAACCGAGCCTCAAAAAGACGATTATTCGCAAATCGTCAGCGCAGAATTGTTGTTGGGCTTGGGCAGGCATTTTCAGGTTTTGAAAACGCAAGTGGAGGAACTTCAAAAAGAGGTGGAAGCCATTGCAGCGAAACAAGCCGAACACATCGAGATTTCCAAAAAAATATTGGAGGAAGTCAAAAATATTGAAACCAAAGTAGAAGTTCCCAAACACCTCACCAATGCCGCCTTTCTCTCCGAAGTATTCATAGGCAGACAAAAAGACCTCAAAGCCATCTATGAACGCCTTTGGAACAAAGCACAAGGAAAAGGCAAAAGCGAAAATATCTTGCTCTTGGTGAATGGCAGGGGCGGCATGGGCAAAACGACTTTGGCATCGCACTACTACCACCAGAACGCCCACCGCTACCAACACTTGGCGTGGGTATTTGCCGAAAGAAGCATCGC
>JBMYXW010000446.1:0-3709 GCA_049608825.1 Chitinophagales bacterium | reverse complement strand
TGAGCATTACTGGTTGGCTAAAGTGTGGTTGAAATAGAGCTTGATTTTTTGAAGGTAATTTGAAGTCAGAAAAGAGAAATAGGACTTAAACATTTTGTGTTTATTGAAGTCTAAGTGCAATACTTATGCTTCTCCACACTTTTATTATTTCTTCAAAAAACCATAATTAGATGAAACAAGTTATTGGACTACTTTCAATCGTTGCTTTGATAACCTTGGGGCAAACATCAATTTTTGCACAAGGGCAACCACAATGGGTCTTGGAAAAGAAGGCAAAAAAAGAAGCTCTCAAAAAGGATAAGAATTATTATAAAGACAAAATGAAGGCTCACAAAGTGGAATATGAGCATCATAATAAGAACTACAAAGGACATCAAAAATACAAGAAGAATAACCAACAAAATGGTCACACTCATGGGAAACATTCTAAAAATGTGCGTGACATCAGAGAAAAAGGTAAATACCAAAAAGAAAAGAGAGGAGAATACAATGGGCAACGAAGAGGTGGAAGAACTTGTGGTACGCCTGATAGATATGGACAAAGAGGTGGAGATAGAACGAACAGGGGAACTAATGAGAACAGAAGAATCGACAACCGTAGAGGAAATACCAATACTACGACACCTTACCCCAGAACTACAACCCCAACCAATGAAAAGGTGAAAGTAATCACCAAACCAACAACGCCAACAAGCCCAACAACTAAGCCAAGAGTAATTGTCAGACCTCAACCAACGACTAAACCTACTACAACTCCAACAACTACCCCTACAAATGTTGGATTGAAGGGGCGAAGGTCAGCTAATTAAATTTAAGGGAGAGATTTTTGAAGCTTCATTTTTTCAAGGAAGTTGAATTTATTTGAAATGGATTCCTCTTGTAGAAAAACTTCAAAAGTATAAATCGTGACTGACTTTGAATCAAAACAAAGGCTAAATTTTCTTCAAATAGAAGGGAATTTAGCCTTTGTTCGTTTTAGGGAATCAACTGCAAAAAGGGAAATAATCGGTTTTGTCAGAGCCGAACAGTAAAGAAATTGTTTGCTTAGGCTGCAATTGCCTACTAATTGCTAATTTTGTGGCATCTAAAAGAAACATGGATTCGTTTTGTTTCTTAGGATTGTCAATAAAAGACATCCTCAATTAGGGTAAAGACTTTTGAAGCTTCATTTTTGGAGAGAGTCGATTCTCTTCATAAAGGAGGGTTTTTCAAGAAAAACTTCAAAGGTCTAAATCAATTAGAGATTTTCAAAATAAAAATTTATATATGTTTACGTATAAGGTACTAATCATTGTTGTTGTTATTTGTATAGGATTCTTTGGGGCTTGTAAAGTAGATACCCCAACACCAATTATCAGCAGTGCAGACCAAATCGAAGCCTATTTGACTGCAAATAACCTATCTGCTGTTGCCGAAGAAACAGCCTCTGGATTGCACTATATCATTGAAGAAGAGGGCGTGGGACCTCATCCTACTACTTCATCTGTTGTAACAGTTCATTATCGTGGAACATTGGAGGACGGAACTGTTTTTGATTCATCGTATGAGCGTGGACAGCCTTCCTCTTTCAGTTTGGGTGCAGTGATTTCGGGATGGAGAGAAGGTATGTTACTCTTCAAGAGAGGGGGCAGTGGCAAACTTATTGTTCCTTTTGAATTGGCGTATGGAAGCACGGGTAACGGCGACATTCCACCCAATACCATCATTATTTTTGAGATAGAACTGTTCGATTTTTCTAAATAAACTTTGAAAAAGAAAAAATCAAAAGTCTATGGACAACCTTTTCTTCAAAGAACCAACTTTTGCTACCTTTGTCCAACTAACCAATACCAAAAATAACGTCATTTTATGGAGGAACTGATTCGCATACTGCTCAAATGGTTGAAACCTATTGCAGTGGTCTGTGTCATTGCTGCTGTTGGAAGTGCAGGTATATCCCTGTTACTTCCCAACTACTACATGTCTCAAACTGTATTTTTGCCTTCCAACCCTCACTATATGGAACCCAACAATCTGTATGCCACAGAGTCGGGCGGTCAGCCCGTCTATTTGTTTGGAGGTCCCACGGATATGTACCGAATCTTGGCACTTTCCGAATCGAGAGAATTGCAGGATTATGTAATCGAAAAATACGACTTGTACGATTATTGGGAGATAGAGAAGGATGCAAAATTTGCGGAGTTCAAAATTAGGGAACGTTTTGCGAAATACATCAAAACCTACCAAACACCCAATGGAATGATGCAGTCAGAAGTCTCTGATACCGACCCTCAATTGGCGGCTACTATCTGCAATGATATTTTGGGACGACTGGATAAGATGAACAAGCGAGTAGTTACAGAAAAGATGCAGGACAAGTTGGCGTATTTTGAACAAGACCAAATTCGGTTAAAGGATAAAGTCCAGATGTTCAAGGATAGTTTGGTGCAAATCATCGAAACAACGCCTGATGATACGCTTACGCAGAATCTTTTGGAAAAACTGATGAACACGGCAACAGGACAATACAATCTTTCCAATATGATTTTTGAACAACAGTCCAAGGCACTTACACAAGAGTATTCTACGATATATATTATTGAGCCTGCCGTTCCTGCTACTCGAAAAACCAGCCCTAAGCGTTCTTTGATTGTATTGAGCGCAGTATTGATAAGTCTTTTGGTGATGGTATTTGTAGCAGTTTTTCTTGAAAAGTTTCGAGAATTGAAATTTAACAAAGAGTGACGATGGATAAAATTGGCTTTTTGAAGGAATTGGAAACGGTGTCAAAAATTGCGGCTGCATCAAAGTTTTACAGACTCTTGTTGCATCCCTTCAAGTACTTCAATGCGATTCTATTTCGTGAGTTGATATACAAGCGAAAAAAACAAAGCAAAGCAGTCACTGCAAAAACTTTCTTCGGAACTTCAATGAATATCTTATTGCCATCGAGTACGGATATTTATCTAACTGGCGGCAAATCACACGATTCAGAAATAAGACTTGCAAAGTTCATCATTAAGCAACTGAGGCAGGGAGATGGATTTGTAGATGTTGGAGCGCATTATGGTTATTTTTCTCTTTTGGCTTCAAAAATAGTGGGGACTGAAGGAAAAGTTCTTGCTTTTGAAGCTTCACCTTCGACTTTTAGAGTACTTCAAAAAAATATTGCAGATTGGAAAAATATAACCGCCTTCAATAAAGCCGTTTCAGATTCTCCATCAAGCCTTACTTTTTACGAATTTCCTGCATTGTATTCTGAATACAATACGATGGATATTTCACAATTTGAAGGAGAAGATTGGTTCAGCGAGTTTCAGCCCAAAGCCATAGAAGTAGAGGCAGTTGTATTGGGAGATGTGATTAAAAATCAGTTGGTCGTTCCAAAAATCATCAAAATAGATGTGGAGGGGGCAGAGTTCAAAGTAATCAATGGACTCAAGGAATTTCTCAAAAAACAATCCCCTGCAATAGTCATGGAGTATTTGTCGGATGAAAGAGGAAATAGACCTCACAAGGAAGCCGAAAAATTGCTCAAAGGATTGAAGTACAAAGCCTATACAATAACGGATTCAGCTGACTTGGAATCTATAGAAAACATTTCAAACTACTTGAATGACAAGAAAATGGAATCGGATAATATTGTTTTTGTGAGATAAATACAGTATAACGAAAGTTTCTTGACATTGAAAAGGGCGTAGCCAAGACCCTATTTGTAGAAAAACAGATT
>JBMYXW010000445.1:0-3712 GCA_049608825.1 Chitinophagales bacterium | reverse complement strand
AAGTAAAATAGGAACAAGCTCCAATGTGTATGGTTTTTACAGTCTAATACTGACAAGCGAAAACCATATTTTGATGGTATCTTATGTGGGCTATACCTCCAATGAAGTGCAAATTGAATTGAAAGGAGACTTGCAAAAAGATGTTTTTTTGAACGGCAATACGGAACTACAAGAAGTGGTTGTGAAGGCTTCGGAAAGCGAACAGATTCAGGAATTGAACCAAATGAGTAGCAACAAACTATATGCTTCCAAAATCAAGGATTTACCTGTTTTGATGGGCGAAGCCGATGTAATCAAATCTGTTCAGTTGTTGCCAGGCGTTCAGTCGGTCAATGAAAATGCAAGCGGTTTGTATGTGAGAGGAGGAGGTCCCGACCAAAATTTAATGCTTTTGGATGGGGTGACGATTTACGACAGCAACCATTTATTTGGGTTTGTATCCATTTTTGATGGAGATGCCATCAATAGTGTCGAACTCCTAAAAGGTGGATTCCCTGCTGAATATGGCGGAAGATTGTCCTCTGTTTTGGATGTTCGGTTGAAGGAAGGTAACAATCAAAGTCGTCATGCAGCAGGTACAGTAGGACTTTTTTCTACAAAAGCAACTTTAGAGGGACCTATCGCCAAAGGGAAATCTTCTTTTCACGTTTCGGGTCGCACCAGTTTAACCAATAACAGCTTGGCAAAAACATTGGTAGATTTGGGAGACGATAGCCACGTTGATTATGGATTTTACGATATTTATACCAAGGCAAACCATCAATTTTCGCCGAATAGCCGTTTGTTCTTTAGTGGATATTTTGGCAAAGACCGATTTTATACCGAATCAAGTCCCTACTTCAATATTGAAGACAGTTCGGGTAATCACTATGAAATTCAACCCTTTTGGAAAACAAATTTGGAGTGGAACAATGAAGTCTTGGCACTTCGATGGAATAGGATTTTGAACCCTCGTTTATTTGCCAACTTTTCTCTTCATTACAGCAATTACAAATACAAATTTGGTAATCATTATATTTCCAATACACTTCCCTACAATGGTCAGCAAGTCAATGACATCACTTTGAAAGCTACTTCTGATATCAAGGATATCAGTTTCAAAGCTGATTTTGACAACTATTCTACCAATGAACATCATTTGAAGTGGGGAGTTGCTTATACACATCATACCTTTACGCCAGGAATTGCCCGATTTAGAGACAATCAAGACATTGAAGTAGAATTTGAATTTAACAATGAAGTGGGTCTAAACGACATTCCTGCATACGAATATTCTGCTTATATTGAAGACAATGTGCAAATTGACGAAAAAATGAGCTTCAGTTTGGGTGTTCATATAGGAGGGTTTGCATCAGACAATACCAATCATCTTTCTCCGCAGCCACGTCTTTCGATGCGTTATTTATTGGGAGAATATACAGCATTGAAGGCTTCGTTTTCTCGAATGACCCAATTTGTTCATTTGGTCAATACACCTTGGTTGGGAATGCCTTCGGATTTGTGGGTACCAAGTTCGAGCAATCTTCAACCCAAACATTCCAGCCAGTTGGCAGTAGGATATGTTCATCGTTTTCCAGCCTCTTTTGATTTGAGTATAGAGGGCTATTACAAAAAGTTTGAAAATTTATTGGTATTTGGACACGACCCCAATTTGTGGATGCACCATACATTACCCAAATGGGAAGAACAGTTGGAGCGAGGTCAAGGTTGGTCGCAGGGTTTGGAGATTTTATTGGAGCGAAAAATCGGTCGGACAACGGGGTGGATTGCTTATACGCTTTCTAAATCTGAACGACAATTTGCAGGAATCAACGATGGAAAGCGATTCCCGTATGCTTATGATCGCCGACACGATGTGAGTTTGGCCTTAACCCAACAGTTGTTTCCTAATTTGAGCCTTGGGGGTGTTTGGGTCTTTGCGACTGGAAATGTCACCACGCTGCCCATTAGTCACCAAAACAGTGAGTTTGTTATGAATGGTAGCAGCAAAACCATAGAGTCATCAGATGCCTATGATAGTAGTTTGGATTTAAACAATTATCGTTTGCCGTCTTATCACCGTCTCGATATATCCATTAATTGGACCCATTCCTTGTCCAACTCAGAAAGGTTCAAAGGAACGCTCAAAGCAGGAGTTTATAATTTATACAATCGTGAGAACCCTATTTACATCAATGAGTATGAAAGCATTGGGAATACAAGTGGTGCTTCCGAAGAATCCAGTATATTTGGTTTGTATCAAGTCAATTTGCTCCCTCAATTGCCATTTATTACCTATAGATTGGAGTTTTGATTTGGGAAGCGAGATTTATAGAGAGCAAGGTGTGATATTCGCTACTGATGAAACAAAATATTTAACAAGGAAAATAGGGGTATTGTTGTTTTGGTGCATCCTATCAGTAGATAAAAATAGTTTAGACTTTGGATGCGAAATTATCATGCCTGACCTCTCTGTTCCGACTTCTCACTTCCAAAGCCTAAAAAAATAGTAAGACTTCAAATTTAATCATGGACGAACTCATCATACTTAAATACCTTAACCAAACGGCTTCAAAAGCAGAAATAGTTGCATTGGAGAAGTGGGTTGCTGAAAAGGCTGCTAATCAGGAGGAGTTTGCTCAAATAGAAAAACTATGGAAGGCAAGTGAAGAATTGACAGATTATCAAGTCTTTGACACTGGAGTTGCTTGGAACAAAATACAAGGAATGATTGAAGAAGACGAAGAAATGAATCAAGCTTCAAAAACTCCCAAACAGATTCCCCTATACAGTCAAAATACTTCAAAGTCAACTTCAAACTCCCCTCTGTTCATGCGAATAGCGGCAGGTTTTTTGATTTTTGTAATGGCAGGACTTCTATTCTATACTGTTTTCTCAACAGATAATCGCAATGTTTCATTAACAGATAAAGTAGTGACGAGCGAAGATAATCTGTTAAGAGTTCCTTTGTCAGATGGATCGGTCGTTACGCTCAATCAACACAGCACACTCACCTATCCTTCCCAGTTTTCGGATGATACTCGAAAGGTAATACTGATAGGTGAAGCTTTTTTTGAAGTAGCCGAAAATCCAAAAAAACCTTTTGTCATTGAGACAGGCGAGACAAATGTGAAGGTTTTGGGGACAACCTTCAATGTCAATAGCCGAAATGTGGAACATATTGAAGTGACGGTAGCAAGCGGCAAGGTTCAGTTTTTGGTGAAAGAGAATGAAAAAAAAGCAGTGATATTGCAGAAGAATGATAGAGGGATTTTTGAAAACAATGAAGTGAATAAATTCAAAAATACAGATACCAATTTCTTGTCTTGGAAAACGGGTATTTTAGACTTCAATGATAAATCTTCGGCAGACATTATTAAGACTGCAAATCGACACTTCAATACCGATATTCAATTTGAGAAAAATAGTCCGATACTCGACTGTAAGCTTACCTATAATATTGACAATCAACCTTTGGAGACATTGTTGAAAGACATGGAATTGTTTTTTGATGTGGAAGTTGTTTCTACGGATAATGGCTACTTATTGAAGGGCGGAACCTGTCAATGAGGTCGAGACAAAAAAGCTCAAATTCAAGTGTCAACTTCAAATTCAAAACTGCACTTGACTTTTTTCTAACTAAATTGGATAAACGAGAACTGGTGGATGTATGATTTACGATAGACACAAAAGGCAGGCAATCATACAATTGCCTGCCTTTTGTGTTTATCAA
>JBMYXW010000444.1:0-3733 GCA_049608825.1 Chitinophagales bacterium | reverse complement strand
TTAGTGTTACTCCGTTAGGAGTGAAATATTTGTAGAAACTGTATAAAGATAAAATCACCAACTCCGTTAGGAGTTGAACCTCAGAACCATCTTCTTACAGTCTTTGGGTTGAACTCCGATGGAGTTCTGTACTTACTTACTCTATTTTTCTACAAATATTCAAGTCCTACGGACTTACAAAACCACAAACTATTTCTTGGAAACCAATAAACCCTGTGCTGCGATAAGAAATGTATTACCTGATTAATTTTTAAACGTCAATTAATGAAAATCAATAGCTTCCAAAAGGCGAACTACAATAGTCTTTCATTCTAATTTGAAACTTATGGTGCTTTGAAAGAATCTTTTAAATCATTCTACAAATAGTATCGCAGCTATGCTGCTGAAATATCAAATAACTTATGTTTCATGATTCCTTTGGGAATCCAATATTTGTAGAAATTTAGCAAAAGTAGGATTCACAACTCCTTTGGGAGTTGAACTCCGATGGAGTTTTGTCGTTTATTTATTCCTTTTAGCTACAAATATTGAAGTCCTAGCGGACTTACTTTTACTTGATTAATTTTGTATCGTAATCAAAGAAACCTTGCGATTTTTTGGTAAGAAATTTTTGAATGCTAAATTTTGAGTAATTGAACCTGGCTTACACATCATTTCCCTATAAAAACTACCCAAACTTTCGCTCCAACTCTTGCATTACTTCAATCAAAGTCTGTACTCCTTCAATAGGCATTGCATTGTAAATCGAAGCCCGAAAACCGCCTACGGAACGATGCCCTTGAACGCCCACACAATTCGCTTGGTCAGTCAAATCAACAAAAACGGATTCCAATTCAGGGTTTTTGAGAATAAAAGTAGCATTCATCATCGAGCGGTCTTGAACAGCAGTATGTCCTTCAATCAATGAATTGCGGTCAATTTCCTCATAAACCAGTTTTGCCTTCAATCGATTGTTTTTTTCCAATTGGGTAATTCCCTGCTCTTTAATCCATTGAAGTCCCAAATAGCAGCAGTAAATTGGGAAGACAGGAGGCGTATTGAAGGCAGACTTTTTGGCTATATGAACTTGATAATCCATCATGCTTGGAATAGCCCTACCCGTCTTTCCCAACAAACTTTTGCGAACCAATACCAAAGTTGTGCCTGCTGGACCCAAGTTTTTTTGCGCTCCTGCATAGACCAAACCAAACTGATTCATGTTGATTTGTTTAGAGAAAATATCGGAAGACATATCTGCAACAATGGGGATAGGAGAAGTAGGAATATCGTGTACTTGTGTGCCATAAATGGTATTGTTGGTGGTGATGTGAAAATAATCGGCTTCCTGTGGAATTACATAATTTTTGGGAATGTGATTGAAAGTACTCGACTTGGAGGAAGCCAATACTTCCACGTTTCCAAACAGTTTTGCTTCCTTGACGGCTTTTTCCGACCAAGTACCTGTATCCAAATAAGTGGCTGTGCCATTGGAGGGCAAGAGATTGAAGGGAACTTGACAAAACTGCATACTTGCTCCGCCTGTCAAAAACAAGACTTCAAAATCATCCTCTAAGTCTAATAATTCTACCACCAAACTTTTTGCTCCTTCTATTATTTCGACAAATGTATCACTACGATGAGAAATTTCGAGAATAGAAAGTCCCGAATTCTGATAGTCGATAACTGCTTTTGAAGCCTCTTCAAAAAGGGATTGGGGTAAAGTCGCAGGACCAGAACTAAAATTGTATTTTTTCATAAAAAATGTTTCTATAAATCAAGTGATTCAAAACAAAAAGCGATGCTATACAAATGTAAAGCATCGTCCAAAAAAGGAAGAATGATTGTATAATTTAATAACGATTATTGTCTCTATTATTGGAACGGTGACGACCTCTATTGCCTCCTCGTCTATCGCCGCCTCTTTTGTCTGTTCGTTCACGAGCGACATTTACACGCATGGTTCTACCTTCTAATTCGGCCTCATTCAATTCTTCAATTGCCTTTTGTCCTTCCGCTTGATTTTGCATTTCAACAAAACCAAACCCTTTGGATCGATTGGATTCACGGTCAATAACGACTTTTGTGGATGTAACTACGCCATATTCTTCAAAAATATCGCGTAAATCCTCCTCAGTAATTTGGTAATCAAGGTTGCCGACATAAATATTCATAAGAAAAAAAAGATTGTAAAATGAGAAAAAAGGAATGCAAAAATAGCCTATATTTTAGCACATAGCAAGTTTTTTGAAGCCTTGCCATCAAAAAAATGCTATTTATACTTCAATTTAGATTACAATCCCTTAGCTTTGTGCTTGGCTTACAACCCTATTTTAACTAAAGTGACTCTCATGCGAATTTTGGTAACAGGCACAGCAGGCTTCATTGGCTATCATTTGGCAAAACAATTGATAGCTCGTGGAGATGAAGTGATTGGTTTAGACAGTATTAACGACTATTACGATGTAAACCTAAAGTACAACCGTTTGGCGGAAACAGGAATACCTCGTGGTGCGATTCAGTACAATCGTTTGGTGAAAAGTGAAAAACACCCCAATTATCAGTTTATCCAAACCAATTTGGAGGATAAAGATAAGGTAGCGCAATTTTTTGAAGAACAACGATTTGATAAGGTTTGCCATTTGGCAGCACAAGCAGGTGTTCGATATAGTTTGGTTAATCCACATGCTTATATCAATAGCAATATTGTGGGTTTTGTGAATGTATTGGAAGGTTGTCGCCACACCAAAGTTCAGCATTTGGCGTATGCGAGTAGTTCGAGTGTGTATGGTTTGAACGAAAAAATGCCTTTTTCTACGTCCGATAATATCGACCATCCCATCAGTCTGTATGCTGCAACGAAAAAGTCCAATGAATTGATGGCTCATTCTTATAGTCATTTATTCAACCTTCCAACTACAGGGCTTCGCTTCTTTACAGTTTATGGCCCCTGGGGACGACCTGATATGGCTTTGTTTTTATTTACCAAAGCTATTTTGGAAGACGAACCTATTAATATATTCAATCACGGCAATATGAAACGTGACTTTACATACATTGATGATATTGTGGAAGGAGTGATTAGGGTAATTGACAATCCTCCAAAGGGGAATCCCGACTGGTCTGCCATGAATCCCGACCCAAGTACTGCAAAGTCTCCTTATAAAGTGTATAATATTGGGAATAGTAGCCCTGTGGCTTTGATGGATTTTATTGAAGCAATTGAAGGTGCTTTGGGGAAAAAGGCAAAGAAGAATTTTATGGAGATGCAGCCTGGGGATGTGCAGGCTACTTGGGCAGATGTAGAAGATTTACTTCAAAATTTTGATTATCAACCAATGACATCTGTAGAAAGTGGAGTCAATCGTTTTATTGATTGGTATAAAATGTATTACAAGGTGGTTTCTTCCATTATTACTTAATATTATAAAAAGTTTATGACGGCTTTATCCATAGTTATCCCCATATATAATGAGGAAGGAAATGTAATTGAATTGCATCAAGAAATAGTTGCTGTTTGTAAAGCAAATAATTACACTTATGAAATCATTTTGGTAGATGATGGTTCGAGTGATAATACGGTAAAACTGGCGAAAACACTGAGTCCCGTCAAGTTGATTCAGTTGAGGAAAAATTTTGGTCAGACAGCTGCAATGGACGCAGGAATAAAAGCTTCTCAATACGATTATATCATTACAATGGACGGAGACCGCCAAAACGACCCAACAGATATTCCCAAATTGATTCAACACTTAGA
>JBMYXW010000443.1:0-3743 GCA_049608825.1 Chitinophagales bacterium | reverse complement strand
TTCTTTTTTTACTGCCTTCTTTGCGTCTCTGGGCTTTGCCATGATAAGAATGTTTTAAATGTTGAAAAAATAATTTTATGAGGCAATTGCAGCCTCTTTTACAAATGTCTTAAAAAAAGTCTGCATTTTCAATTATTTAGATTCGGTTAATGAAATAATTGTCTTTTCTTAAATGCTGAACTAACCTTTTAAACAATAAACAAACGAAATTTGCAATCATATTTTTCCACATTTCTAAACAACTTAATCATCCACCAATCTCCCACCTATATAGACATAGCAATTAATAGCCAATAATTTCAAGAAAGTTCAATAAAGGTATTGTAACTTTGTGCCTTCGTTTGAGCTATACTATTAAACAATAGCCTTAACAAAACACATCAAATAAAAATTTCATGAAGAACGCTGGCATTAAAAACCCTGATGCAGATTTGTCAAAATTAGGCTTCAAAGACACTACCCTATTGTGGAATCTTTCTCCTGCTGCTTTGATAGAAAAGACACTTACATTGGGTCAAGGAGAACTCACCGACTCAGGTGCATTATTGATAAAAACTGGAGAATTTACTGGGCGATCTCCAAAGGATAGATACATTGTCAAAGACAAAACGACTGAAGACACCATTGACTGGGGCGATGTAAATATAGCTATCGATACTGCCTATTACGACCGTCTTTACAAAAAAGTCATCAGCCACTTCAATAGCTTAGAGGAAGTTTATGTGCGTGATGCCTATGCTTGTTACAATGCCAATTATCGAACCAATATTCGAGTTGTAACAGAGTATCCTTGGCAAAATTTATTTGCGTACAATATGTTCTTGCGCCCTTCTAAAAACGAAGTGAAAACTATCGAACCAGAATGGACAGTTTTGGCGGCTTCGGGCTGTATGGCAGACCCAGAAACAGACGGAACTCGCCAACACAATTTTGCCATTATCAACTTTACGGAACGCAAAATCATCATTGGAGGAACGGGCTATACAGGTGAAATCAAGAAAGGTATTTTTTCCGTTTTGAACTGTGTTTTGCCGATTCGTCGAGGCGTTTTGCCGATGCACTGTTCTGCAAATGTAGGACGTAGAGGAGATACTGCTTTGTTTTTTGGATTATCAGGAACAGGAAAAACCACTCTTTCGGCAGACCCCAATCGCCAATTAATTGGCGACGACGAACATGGGTGGTCAGAAAGTAGTGTCTTCAATTTTGAAGGAGGTTGTTATGCCAAGTGTATCAACCTTTCTAAAGAAACCGAACCGCAAATTTATGGCGCAATTAAGTTTGGAGCATTACTCGAAAACCTCAATTTTATTGAAGGAACTCGCACAATTGACTTTGAAGATACAAGCATTACCGAAAATACAAGGGTAAGTTATCCGCTTTACCACATCGAAAACACTGCTTACAACTTGCGTGTAGCGATTCCCCAAAATGTATTTTTCTTAACCTGTGATGCCTTTGGCGTATTGCCCCCCATCTCAAAGTTGAACCCTGCTCAAGCGATGTATCATTTCTTGTCGGGATATACTGCAAAAGTGGCTGGAACAGAAGAAGGTGTGACCGAACCTATGGCTACTTTCTCCGCCTGTTTTGGCTTACCTTTCTTGCCCCTACATCCTACTCGTTATGCCGAAATGTTGGGCAGAAAATTAGCAGATGCCAATACCAATGTTTGGTTGGTGAATACAGGTTGGACAGGCGGCCCTTATGGTGTTGGTCATAGAATGAGGTTAAGTGATACCCGTACCATGATTGGCGCAGCATTGAATGGCAAGCTTGACCATGTGAAATACGAAAATGATCCTATTTTTGGTTTGAGTGTCCCAACACATTGTCCCGATGTGCCAGATTATTTGTTGAATCCTCGCAATACATGGCAGGATAAATCAGCTTACGACAAAAAGGCGAACTATTTGGCACAGCTTTTCAATCAAAATTTTGGAAAATATGCGGATAAAGCAAGTGACAAAATCAAAGCCGTTGCTCCTAAAATGTTGGCGGATTAATTAGATTTTTGGGAATTTGCTTATTCACCCGATGAGAGTTTTAATCACTTACCATTTAGCTCTCATCGGTTTTAAATTAAAGCCTTATCTTTTCATTTTGATTCACGTTTCAATTCTGAACTGCCCCCATGTCCCTTTTCCAAAAACACCAAACCGCCCTCAACAAAGCCGTTGCAGCCCTTCAAAGCCGACAATTCTACTGCCACCATCCTGAACACCACAATGCCTATCCTAAAGAAAAGGCAAAAGAAGGTTACGAAGCCTTTGAAGCGAAGCTGAACAAGCCCTTTGAGGAATTGCTGCAAACAGGTGGAACAGAATGGATAGGTAATGAAGAATCTCCTTTTTGGCAAAAATCGTTGGGAATCACCTATCCCCAAACGCCCATTGAAGTCCTGATAGACAATGCCCAAACTGCCTTCAAAATTTGGCGGAAAACCAGCATTGAAGAACGAACGGGTATTTTGATGGAAAGCATTGAACGCATTTCACAACGCTATTTTGAAATCGCTTATTCGACCCAACACACTGCTGGACAATCTTTTGGAATGTCTTTTCAAGCATCAGGACCACATGCGACCGATAGGGGAGTAGAAGCCATTGCGATGGCGTACCAAGAACTCACCCGATTTCCTCAACAAACCGAGTGGGTCAAACCGATGGGGCGTACAATGGTTTCTCTTCAAAAATCCTTTTTGCCCATTCCTAAAGGTATTGGCTTGTCAATCGGCTGCTCAACTTTTCCTGTTTGGAACAGTGTTTCGGGTATTTATGCCAATTTGATGGCGGGAAATGTAGCGATTCTCAAACCCCACCCAACAGGCATTTTACCCATTGCGATTTACATTGCCGAACTCCAAAAAGTATTGCAAGAAAATGGCTTTTCTCCCAATACTATTCAGTTGGCAGTGGACAGTCCTTTGGATTTAATCACCAAAAAATTAGCCGAACATCCAACCATCAGATTGATAGATTTTACAGGCAGCAGCGAATTTGGCAGTTATATTGAGTCGCTGCAAAACCCAAGCAAAGAAGTGTTTACCGAAAAAGCAGGAGTCAATTCCATCATCATAGATTCTGCGCCCAATTTGCGGCAGGTGATGCGAAACTTGGCGTTTTCTTTGTCACTCTATTCGGGGCAAATGTGTACTGCTCCGCAAAATATTTTCATTCCAGAAACGGGTGTAAAGGAAGGTGACGAAATCATTCCCTATGAACGAGTCGTGGATTTACTGCAAAATGAGGTCGCTGCGCATGTATTGAGCCCAAGAATGAAAGTGACTTTGGGAGCAATTCAAAACCCCTTGACTTTGCAGCGAGCGAGAATGGTCAAAAATTTGGGAGGTAAATTGGTTTTGCGTCCGCCAAAGGTAAAATACGAGCAGTTTCCAAAAGCACGTATTCAGTCTCCTACAATTATTGAAGTAGAAGCAGGGCAAATTTCTGTTTTTGAAAAAGAATTATTTGGTCCCATTATCGTGGTCATCAAAACCAAAAATACCCAACAATCCATTGATTTAGCCCAATCTTTAGCCGCAAAACAGGGCGCAATTTCTTGTGGAGCTTATACAACTGACAAAGACATTGCAGTCGAAATTGTTGAAGCCATGAATTCTGCTTTCACCCCTGTTTCGCTCAATTTGACGGGCTTTATCTTTGTAAATCAAGCAGCAGCATTTTCCGATTTTCATGTTTCGGGCGGCAATCCTGCTGGCAATGCTTCTTTTGCAGACCCCA
>JBMYXW010000442.1:0-3749 GCA_049608825.1 Chitinophagales bacterium | reverse complement strand
TGGGCTGTTGGGCTGTTGGGCTGTTGGGCTGTTGGGCTGTTGGGCTGTTGGGCTGAAATTCGTTGTTTTGTTGAAATTGTTCATAAGAAAATAAGGCTTAAAATTTTGAATGATAAAATAAATTAGTGGGAATAGTCCCTATTATATACAGTTGCGTTTTCTGGGAAAACATTAACAGTTGGGGTGAAAAAAAAAATTAAGGAATAAGAGACCTCTACTTAAATTTATGTAACAAGGCAGGGTAAAGGTTACCCTCAAAAGCGAAGAAAATTATTTTTTTTGAAGGCAAAGTAATAACAGCCATACCTTTCTTACCTTTGCCCTCCAATAAAACACTAAAAACAAACCATGTCTCTATTCTACAATTTCATCAGCAAGGTCGGCAAACTCGGTATTCACCAACTCAGCAAAAAATCGCTCCCTCAAACAAGTGGCACACTCCAATTGAAGGGCTTGAAGGAAACCGTCAAAATCTACAGAGACCATTGGGGCATTCCACATATTTATGCCAACAACTTGGACGACCTGCTTTTTGCACAAGGATTTGTCCATGCACAAGACCGATTTTGGCAAATGGAATTGAGCCGCCGAACCGCCACAGGAACGCTCAGTGAAGCCTTTGGTAGAGATGCATTGGATTTGGACATCACCTCTCGCACTTTGGGTTTCAAGCGAGTCGGCAAAAAAGACATTCCGCTACTCAGCCCCAAAACCCGTCAATTGATGGAAGCACACATTGCAGGCATCAACGCCTATCTCAAGCAATACAAAGACCAACTTCCCATAGAATTTACCCTCACCCAAGTCACACCCAAAAAATGGACATTGGAAGACAGTATGGCGTACAGTCGTTTGATGGCATGGCAAATGTCGCACGGTTGGCACAGTACTTGGGTTCGGCAACAAATCGTTGAAAAAATAGGAGCAGAACGAGCCTCCGAATTGGACATTCACTATTCCAAAGACAATCCAAGCATTGTTCCCGAAGGGATTGAAGTCAATAATTTGGACGAAAGCACTGTCTTCAATGCCACACAACATCCTTTTTTGCAGCAAAACGGCGGCAGTAATTCTTGGGCTATTTCACCCCAAAAATCCACCACCAACCACGCCCTACTCTGCAATGACCCACATTTGGGCTTGACCGCCCCCGCCATCTGGTACGAAAACCATTTGCACTGCCCTGGATATCACGCCACAGGAATTTCAGTAGCAGGTTTTCCATTGGTCGTCATTGGTCACAACGAACACGTAGGTTGGGGAATCACTCTGGCTTTTACGGACTGCGAAGACCTATTCATTGAGAAGTTCAAAAATGATGGAACGTACAAATATAAGGTCGGAAAAAAGTGGAAAAAGGCGAAAGTGAAGAAAGAAAAAATAACTATAAAAGGCGAGGAGAAACCCCATATAGAAAAGGTCATCATCACCCGACATGGACCGATTATTTCCAATATGCTCGAAAAAACGGAGCAGCGAGTAGCCCTTCAATCCATGGCATTGCAGCAACCCGCCCAACTAATGCAGGCTTGGTGGCAAATCAACACCGCCCGCAATTGGACAGAATTTGTGCATGGAGTCAGCTTTTTGGATGCGCCTCAATTCAACCTCACTTATGCCGACACCAAAGGAAATGTGGGTTATTGGCTGACAGGCAAAGTGCCGATTCGCAAAAGCGGCAATGGCAAACTGCCCATTATTGGTTGGACGGGAGAAGGCGATTGGATAGGTACTGTTCCTTTCTCCGAAATGCCGCACAGCTTCAATCCTGCAAAGGGCTATGTCTTGACCGCCAACAACAAAGTGGTGGACGACGATTATCCCTACTATTTGGGCGATGCGTGGATGAACGGCTACCGAGCCAAGCGATTGCAGGACTTGATAGAGGAAAAAAGCAAGGTGTCGGTAAACGACTGCCGACAACTGCAAATGGATTTGTACTGCATTCCTGGGAAAGCTTTTGCAGACATTTATAAGGAACTCTACAAGGAGCTGCAAGCCAAAGAAGAAGCTTTTTCCAAAGCCCTATATTTGTTGGCACATTGGGATGGTTACCTCACCAAAGAAAGCATTGGTGGCTGTATTTATAAAATTACCCGCTACTTTTTGTCCCGCAATATTTTGGAGGAAGCTGTGGGCGAAAAACTCACCAAAAATATCTTGGGTAGAGGCATCAATCCACCGATGAACACGGGCAATGAATATTTTGGTCACGATGCCACCACCGTTTTGCGAATGTTGGAAGACACAGATAACTGGTGGATTCAACAAGCGGGCGGCAAATCCGACTTACTTCTTCGTAGCCTACAAGAGGCAACAAAATGGCTCGAAGACCGCCTCGGCAGAAAGGTTTCTAATTGGCAATGGGGCTCGGTGCGACAATTGACCTTCGCCCATTCGCTCGGCATCCGCAAACCTTTGGACACTGTTTTCAATATTGGTCCTTTTCCGATTGGAGGCGATGGCGATACACCGTGGCAGGTCGGCAATGTGAACGGTGAAATCGAAAACGATTCGCTCAACAGTTCTTCTTACCGAATGATTCTGGACATGGGCAACCTCGAAAACTCAGTGGCAGTCATGCCTCCTGGTCAGTCGGGACATATTGACGATGAACACTACAGCGACCAAATCGAAATGTGGTTGAACGGGAAATTGCGTCCGATGCTTTGGTCAGTAGAGCAGGTGATGGCGTATTCGGAGGAGGTTTTGGAGTTGGGGTGAGGAAATTCAAATTTATTTCTTCACTGCAATCTTCCATCCAAAATCTATGCTAATCAAATGTTCATAAGCAGAAGGAACATTTGGCTTCAATCGTATAAAAGTAGGGCGGTACATTAGACCAATTTGGAAATAATTACCTGTTTGGTAATAAGTTGAAAAAACGAAACCCAAATTGTGACTAATATCCGTTTTAGGTTCGGGAGGTATGGGTAGCGTATTGTTTAAAGAAGATATATTTTTTGCGTAGCTTAAACCATAACCCACTGTCCATCGTTTGATTTTGTGCATATTGGAGAGGTTTAGGTGCAAAGAACTCATAGAGCTATATACTCCATCATAATGCACAGCAACGGGAACAAAAACGACAAAATTTGTAGTTGCTCCTCCTGCCAATTGAATGTATTGGTTTTGGGAATGATAATAATCGAGCCCTAAAGAGAATCCCAAAAACCCAAATTTTCTTTCTAAATCCAGTTTATCAGGTGATTGTAGGTAAAAATGATTGATGTAGGGCAGTGATAGATGTAAGTCCAATTCCCCCTTATTTCGGACTATCCTTTGAGGTAAGTAAATAGAAGCGGTATCCAAAAAATTAACAAAAATACGACGCTTGTAATCGTATCGTTTCGGATTATCTCGGTCAATCAACATACCTATGCCGTAATTGGAAAATAGGTTCATCCAATAAGTATCTGAATTTTTGGGAGAGAGTACAAATGTTTTAGAAAGACTATCTGTTTGGGCAATTACTTCAACTGCTTCATTGGCTCTTAGAATGGAAAGCGTTGCTTTGTTTCTCTTCTTTTTTGTAAAAGTAGTATCTGAACCTACAATGATTTTGGAAGGTTCGGATGTGAGAATGGTTATTTCTGTATAGGGTGTATTCAACAAGGTAGCACAAGCACTCAGTAAGTAACAAGAAAGAAGTAGTGGTAGAATGTTTTTCATAGTTGAATGAATTTCTGCAATGATTCAGTATTAACTCTTCAAACGAAAATGAGGCATAACTTAGTTGCCATTTTCTA
>JBMYXW010000441.1:0-3750 GCA_049608825.1 Chitinophagales bacterium | reverse complement strand
AAGTAGTACAAACCTCCTCCGATACCACCTACAATGAGTAGGGTGATGAGGAATTTTGAAAAGCCCGTTAAGCGTGATTTTTGCTCTGCCATATTTTTAATGTTTTTGGGTTTTGTTGGTTAATGATGTTTGAATTTGTTTTGATTTTGCCTATTCGGCTTCGTGTTCATCTCCTACAACAGTTGCAGTCGTAATCGCACCAGGATAATAGATTTGCTGCCATGGAAGCCATCCTGCTGCTGCAAATCCCATTTTTTCATAGATAGTCCCCATTTTGGTATAGAGTTGTTCGCCAGTCATACCTTTGTAATCAGGATTTTTGCCGAAAAAATTGAGGTTGTCACCATGAGTGGTCAAACGCACATTGTTGATTCCTCCCAATGCGTCTTCTTCTGAAATGCCTGTACCATCTGCCATGATTCCTGCCGCTTTTTTCTTCGCATCTTCAGAAGCGTTGATTTCGGCTGCACCCTGCATAAATCCTTGATAGAGTTTGTTTACCTTGTCTCGATTGGCATCAATCCACGATTTTTTGGCAATGTAAACATCTGCAATGATGTGCGCTGCATCACTGTCACGGGTGCTTTTCAGAACTTTTGTTCCTTCCATTTCTCTGGTGATGATTTCATCATCGGGACTCCAAACCACTGCTGCAGCCAATTTGCCACTTTTGAAGGCAATAGCTGCGTCAACTGCTGAAGGAACTTCTTGTACTTTGATGTCAGCTAAGGTCATGCCTGCTTCTTCCAACATCCAAATCAAGAAAGTTTGGGAAGGTGTAGAAGGAGTTACTGCCACCATTTTGCCCTTCAAATCTTTGATGCTGTTAATGCCTTTACTCGCCACAATCGCATCTCCGCCTCTCGACCAATCTACTTGAAATACAATTTGTGGATTGTATTGCTTCAATCCTTCCATTTCGGTCGAAAGTGCATCGGCTGTTGTTCCCAATAAATGTACTTCGTCGGCTTTCCACGCACTTCGAGAAGCGTCAAAATCGTCAATCAACAAGAAATCTACACTCAATCCATGGTCTTTCGTAAACCGAGAATCAGGTGAATGTTTGAAGCCTTCATTGAAGTATTGACCACCTGCATAGCCGCCCCACGTAAAGGCTTGAATTTTGATGATTTCGTTTTTGTCAACTTTATTTGTTTGTGCTTTGGAAGTTTCGCTGCCGTCAGTTTTAGAACCTTTTTTGTTTTGACAGCCTACTGTGAAAAGGATGGAGAGGGTAAGTAGAAGGGTGAGTAAGTTTTTAGGTAATGTCATATTTTGATGGTTTTTAGATGGTAAGGTGTAATCTTTGAAGTATGAAAAGGTGACATCTTACCATCGGTTCGAGTTTGAGATGACACCTTTTCGATTATTCAAAGATATTCCCTTTAACTCTAAATTTTTAATTTAAAATTTGCCTTATTACTCCGTTAGGAGTAGCATATTTGTAGAAAAATGCAGAAAGAATAAATACCAACTCCATAGGAGTTGAACCTAAAAACTATTTGCTTGTGCTATTTGGGTTGAACTCCGATGGAGTTCGGTGATTGGCTTATTTCACTTTCTCTACAAATATTTAAGTCCTAATGGACTTATGTTCACGCTTTAATGTTTTTGAGAAACTTTCTGTTTTGCCTTTCTCGTTTTGTCATTTCATCACATTTTTCCGCCTCCATCAATGATTTGTTGATGGTACTTCAAATCTTTTTTACTAAGTACATCAATAGATTTTTCTTGCCAAGTAATTTTTAGCTTTTTCAAAAATTGAAGTAACAGTTGGTATTTCTTTTCTCCACTAATGGAAAATGTTATGGTCTTGGTCATCGGTTTTGTGTTTTATAAGGGTAAAACCAAACAGAAAAGTCAGATTGAATCTCCTTCAATCTGACTTTTTCTATTGAGATTTCTCTATTTTTTAGAAATCGAATAAATCGTTGTATTGGCTTTTTTGCCCTTCACCACGTTCCTTTTTGGGTTGAACAGGTGCGTCCAAATCAATGGTGATATTGTCTTGTTCTACTTCCTTGATAATGGTCTTCTTTTCATCACCCAACAAGAAAGAAGTTCCTTCTTTTTCCCATTTCTCCAACATCGCCAAACCTTTCTCTTCAAAGACACCATTTTGAAGGTCAATAGAATCCATGAAGTTATCAGAGATTTCCATGAATCGCTCCATTTCACCTACCTTTCGTCCTACATCGTCAGCGATGGTTTCCATCGCTTGGTCAAACATCATTCGTTTGTCCTTGTCACCTGCAATGATGTTCATGGCAGATTTCATGGCCGAATGACTTGTACGAATGGCTTCTCTTTCTCTTTTCTTCAATTCCACCTCGTCCTGAACATCTTCCAAAAGGATTTCAGATGTTTCATACATTTTGGTCAAAACTCGGTACATGACCTCCATTTTTTTGTAAAGGTCGTCCAGTTTGAAGTTGGAATCTCTAAGACGACCTGCCTTTCGAGACTTCAAAATCATGATGTTGTCCTTGCCTTTTTCTTTAGCCCGACTTGCCAAAGCAAGATTTTGCTCCATCATTGTGCGGTTTTTGTCCATCATGGTTTTGAGCTTACGCATTTCACCTCTAAGGCTCGAAATTTGTTTGCCCATTTTTCGGAGATTGTTGCGAAGGTCTTCCATGTAGGATTCGATGATTCCGATGGGGTCAATTTGTACAAAAACTCCTGTGATGAATCGCATAATACTCTTATAACCATACCAAAGCAGGTTGCGGAATCTTGGGTCAACGACCACATAGACCATAACTGCCAATACACCAATCAATAGAGCTGCAGTAATTGTGTTTTGAAGTAAAGCGATGATGGCGGGTAAGAATAAGTACAATCCATAAGCTCCCGCTCCCAATATAGCAGCACCAAACAATGCGCCCGTTTTTCCTTCTGGTCTTTTCCAAAAAGACTTGCCTTTTATCTCTTGCATAAAAAATGTCGGTTTATGAGTGTTATTATTTGTTTTGTGTTTGTAAGGAATAATCCCATTTAGGTTACAATTAGTTTCCTTTTTGTGAAAAATTAACAAAAAAAAACAGTGTTTGGATTTTTCTAACCCAAATATTTATTGATATTTTGGACATCTTTGTCCATTTGCTTCAATAAATGGTCGTAAGTTGTGATGAAACTGTCTCTTTCTTCGTGTACTTTTTCTTTCAAACCTTCAATTTGTTTGCAGGTCTTGTCTAATTCTACTTGGTGCTGGTTGATTTCTTCGGTCAACTTTTTGATTTGCTCCGATTTTTTCTGAATCATTTGGGTCAAATCATTGGTACGAGCCTCACTTTTGTGCAATCGCCCTCCAATGTGTTTTTGCAGTTCGTTCCTAAAGCTGTCTTTTTCCTTTGCCAATACTTTTTTGTAGAAGTCAGCAGAGTGAATGAGTTTTTCTTTGGTCAATCCCATTGTTGCAGCCGTCGCAAAAGCAGATTGAAATTTTGTAGCTTCGTCTATCGGAATATCCTTCAATGCAGTTAGTGAATGTTTGAATTCCAAATAGTCAAAGCCATCCATGTTGTTTACTTCAATGGCTTTCATCAGCATATTGTAGTATTTTTCGCTGATAGCAGGTTTTGGGGGTATTGGAGGAGGAGGCATATCTGATACTGTTTTTGTTTTTTTTATTGTTGGAGGAGGTGTTTCTACTTTAGGTTCAGGCTTTTGAGTCGCTTCTTGTTGGACTTCTTTTTTAGGCTCGTCTTTTCGTTCTTCAACGGGAGCATTGGGTGTTTGCTCTTGCCC
>JBMYXW010000440.1:0-3754 GCA_049608825.1 Chitinophagales bacterium | reverse complement strand
ATTGTGGAATGTAGGTGATTTGGCAAGTGGTGAAGGAGCAACTTTGACGCTTGGAGTATTAGTAGGAGATTTCAGTGGAACGCTTGCCTATTTTGCCCAAATACAAACAAGCGACTCCAATGACCCCGATTCTACCCTTGGCAATGATACAGACCAAACACCAAATGAAGACGATGAGGCTTCAATATCTTACATTTATATTCCTCCTTTAAGTGCAGATTTGGAATTGAGTATCCTTCATTTTGATATTACAGTTGTTCCCACTGCTGCAGAATATGACCTTATAGTAGAAATCAAGAACAATGGTCCCGAAACAGCCACAGGTATAGTCGTATCAAGTATATTACCTAACAACATATTTTCGTTATCAGATCCATCTGTCTCTCAAGGAACTTATGATAATGATGATTGGATAGTAGGAGATTTGGCAAGTGGAGAAAGTGCAGGATTGAGTTTCTATGGCTTTATAGATGAATTCGATACACCCAATTTCTATTTTGCCCAAATACAAACTGCCAGCCCCAATGACCTCGATTCTACACCTGGCAATGATACCAACCAAACTGCCGATGAAGACGACGAAGTATGGGTTGATTTTACCGTTCTTGCTGCTGCAGATTTACATCTGAGTATTTTAGACGGAGGAGGCACTGTAAATGAAGGTGAAGTACATACTTTAAAATTAAGGGTCTCCAATGCTGGACCGCAGGAGGCTACTGGTGTAAGCATTGCAGATATTCTTCCAAATGAATTGACGATTCAAGGAGTTACGGCTACACAGGGCAGCTATGACAATGGTCTTTGGAATGTGGGAGATTTAGATTTTTATGAAGATGCGTTCTTAGACATTGAAGTATTGGTGGGAGATTTCAGTGGAACATTTGAGTATTTTGCACAAATCCAAACTTCTGACCAATATGACCCCAATTCTACGCCAGGCGACAATACCACAGGTATTCCCAATGAAGGCGATGAAGCAAAAATAGACTTCATTCCCGAATCCACTCCACAAGCCGATTTGAGTTTGACCGCAGCCTTTGATGTGGCTAACGCTGAATTGGGTGACGGAGTTAAAATCACCCTAAAGATAACCAACGATGGACCTGCTACTGCAACAAATATCATTGTGAGTGATGTAACGCCAAATGCTTTATTGATTATAGCTCCAACTGTTTCTAAGGGAACGTACGATGGTGATTGGTCTATTGGAGAATTGGCAAGTGGCGAAAGCGCAACGATTGTTTTTAATGGAATAGTAGAAATATTTGAAAATCCGATAATCTATTTTGCACAAGTAAAAAGTGTCGACCAAGACGACCCCGACTCTACACCTAACAGTGATACGGCGCAGTTGCCCCTTGAAGACGATGAAGCTTTGGCGGTCTTGACTGTTATTCCTCCTTTTCAATCAGCAGATTTGAGTTTGACAGTCCCAAGTGGTGGTGTTTTGAATATAGGCGATGTCCATACTTTTAGCGTAAATGTTTTCAATGATGGTCCTGATGTTGCTACAAACGTGACCATTGCAGATATTTTACCCAGTGCTTTCATTCTTCAAAATTCTACACCTACGCAGGGCGACTATACCGCAGGATTGTGGAATGTAGGTGATTTGGCAAGTGGTGAAGGAGCAACTTTGAAGCTTGAAGTATTGGTAGGAGATTTTACTGGAACGCTTACCTATTTTGCACAAGTACAAACAAGTGATTCCAATGACCCCAACTCTATACCAGGTAACGATACAGACCAAACGCCAAATGAAGACGATGAAGCTACAATATCTTACATTTATATTCCAACAGGAACAGACATAGACTTGGAACTGAACATAAGCTCCAACGTCGGCGAATTCAATCTCTACGAAAACGTCACCTATACCATTGAAGTCACCAACAACGGACCTGCCAATGCATCGGGCGTTCAAGTAGCTACTGCAGTTCCTGCTGGCATGGCTTTTACGAGCAAAACCGCATCCAAAGGAAGCTACAATTTGTGGGCAGGCGTTTGGACAGTGGGAGACTTGGCAAACGGTGAAACGGCAACGCTTGAAGTCGTGACCTTCACCTTGAACAACAGTGCTTCGATTACCAACTTTGCACAAGTGAAAGCGGCCCAACAAGACGACTCCGATTCTACGCCCAACAGCAACAATACAGGCGTGCCTGTAGAAGACGATGAGGATTCTGTTACGATTATTCCTGCGGGCAGTACCAACAATATGATTGACTTGGCACTCAGCAAAACCGCCAATGTCAGCACTGCAAAAGCAGGAGATGCCATTACTTATACATTGGTGATTGTAAACAATGGAACAGAAATGGCAACAGGTGTAACCGTTGAAGACCTTCTTCCCTCTAATTTAACTTTCACTGGTTCAACCGCTTCAAAAGGAAGCTATGATGAAACAACAGGAATTTGGAATGTAACTATGTTGCCCATTGGAGGAAGTGCTACTTTGAATATTCATACAACGGTGGATGCCATCGCATTGCCGATGACCAATTTTGCACAGGTCAAAACCGCCAACGAAGAAGATGTAGATTCAACGCCTGACAGCAATGCAGGTACTACGCCAAACGAAGACGATGAAGACAGTGTTACGATATTGCCCGACAACAGCAGCGAATTTTGCGACATTGAACTGACCACAGAATTCAGCAGTTCAGGACAGCCAGGCAGCTCAGGAACTTTGTACCTCAACATCGTGAACAATGGTCCTGCCGATGCAACAGATGTAAGCGTAGTGTATGACATTCCCAACGAGCACTTTTCGAGCACTTATGAAGTGGTATCTAAAGGAAACCTTGTTTCTGGAGGTTGGGACGTAGGAGATTTGGCAAGTGGAGATGGAGCAGTGGTTATTTTTGAAGGAATCGTGCAATTGTCCACAGAGTCCTCCGTATTTTTTGCACAAGTAGAAACTGCAAGCCCACAAGATTCAGATTCTACACCAGGCAACGATACCGACCAAACACCTGACGAAGACGATGAAGCCAAATTGACTTTCTCCCCATCAGGAAGCACAAACATTGATTTGGAAGCCAACATGACCAGCAGCCAAGCCAACTTGAGTCTTTACTCCAACATCACTTTCACACTGGAAGTCACCAACAACAGCAGCATAGCAGCTTCGGGCGTATTGGCAGAGTTTCCCATTCCATCGGGCTTGGCATTTACCAGCAAAACGGTTTCACATGGTAACTACAACCTTTGGTCGAAAGTGTGGACAATCGGCGATTTGCAGCCCTACGAAACGGCTACTTTGAATTTGACCTTGTTTGTACTCAACCAAAGCAACAACAAAATTCTGTATGCAGAAGTAATCGGAGCCAATGAAAGTGATGTTGATTCTACACCCAACAATGGGATTTATCAAGTTGTTGCCGAAGACGACGAAGCAGCCGTTACGGTCTTGGCGAATAGTGGAGGAGGCGGAAAGAACGATTTGAGTACCAACATCATCGGCAAAAGCCGATTGCTAACCGTTCACCGTATGTTCCCTGTTCCGACACAGAATACCGTCAATTTGATTTTCAGTTCCGAAGCCGAAACGATTGACATCAACCTCTATGATTACACAGGTCGCCTTTTGCATCGCCAAACATTGGAGGTCTTGCCTGATGTAAACACTACTCAATTGGATTTGACGGATTTTCCTGCTGGCGTTTATTACATTTCTATGGAAACCGAGGAAGGAAATGTGAGAACCAAAGTGGTGAAGCAGTAAAATTATATTCAACTTATTAGATCTGGG
>JBMYXW010000439.1:0-3772 GCA_049608825.1 Chitinophagales bacterium | reverse complement strand
TTACATGATTTTTGAGTTTTCATTTTGAAATATCACAAATCAAACCTCAAAAATCAAACTTCATACATCCACCAGTTCCGAGCCAAAACTCCACACGCACTTTATGAGGATTTAGGAGGTACGATTACATGATTTTTGACTTTTCATTTTGAAATATCACAAATCAAACCTCAAAAATCTAACAGTTCCGAGTTTTAAATCTCCTAAATCCAAAAGCACTTTATTAGGATTCTTGTGACGTATGATTTTGCAGAATAAAGGTACTACTTGTATCAAAAAACGCCATTTTGGGGTGTTAATCGCTGTTAAAAGTAAGGGAATACAATATTTCTCAGAAAAGAACCTTTATCTTTACACGCATTTTCTTTCGTAAAAATTAACCGTATGAAACACCCATATTTATTGATTCTCTTGTTATTAGTTTATGGCAATACATTTGGAGATGTAAACAATTTGCCTGCTGATGATAACAGTTATAAATTTTCTTTGAACCTAAATGAAGTAGAGAATGACCAATTGAAGGTCAGTTTGATAACTCCAAAAATTCAAGAAAAAGTTATCACCTACTATATTCCCAAAATCATCCCTGGTACTTACAGCATTTCCGATTTTGGGCGATTTATCAAGAAGTTCAAGGCTTACGATAAGAGAGGCAAACAGTTGAAGGTAAAACGTTTGGACGATAATAGTTGGCAAATCAAAAAAGCCAATAAACTCCATAAGGTCACTTACTGGGTCGATGATACTTATGATGCCGATATGGGCGACAACCAAATCTACCCAATGTCGGGAACAAATATTGAAGACAAGAAAAACATCGTTATCAATACCCATGGTTTTTTCGGTTATTTTGAAGGAATGAAAAGCTTACCTTATGAGGTAAGTATTACCCGTCCCGAAAACTTCTATGGAAGCACAGGACTGATTCCTATCAAGGTGAAAAAAGACAAAGATGTGTATCGAACAGAAGATTATATGCGCTTAGCAGATGCACCGATGATGTACAATGAACCTGATACAACCATTGTGAATGTAGCAGGCGCAGAAGTATTGATTTCGGTTTATTCGCCTACCGATAAAATCAAATCGGCTTATTTAGCAGAAGGAATCAAAGAACTCTTGATGGCTCAAAAAGAATACTTGGGTGGTGAACTTCCTGTAGATAAATACGCTTTCATCATGTATTTTGTCGAACCTTTCAATGCTGCGCCCGTTCAAGGTGCCTTGGAACACTCCTACTCTTCATTTTACTATCTGCCCGAATATCCTCAAGAGTTGGTCATGCCTTTTATTCGAGACATTGCAGCTCACGAATTTTTTCACATCGTGAGTCCGTTGAATATACATTCAGAAGAAATCCATTACTTTGACTTCAATGACCCCAAACTTTCCAAACATCTTTGGTTGTACGAAGGCAATACGGAATACTTTGCAGGCAATGTGCAAGTGAAATATGGTTTGGTAACACCAGAAGAATATTTTGAAGTGATTCGTGGTAAAATCATCAACTCCAAAAACAGCTACAACGACAATTTGCCCTTCACCGAAATGAGTGAACAATGCGCTGACAAATACGCTGACCAATACCAAAATGTATATGAAAAAGGTCCACTTATCAATATGTCGCTCGACTTATTGCTGTTGCACTTATCAGAAGGTGAATATGGAATGCAAGATTTGATTGGAGATTTATCGAAAAAATACGGCAAAGACAAACCCTTCAAAGACGATGCACTTTTTGACGAAATCGTGGAAATGACCTATCCCGAAGTCAAAGATTTCTTTGCGAGATATGTGGCAGGGACAGAATCTCTTCCCATAGAAAAATCTCTTGGCTATGCAGGTGTAAGCTACAAACCCCTCTCTTCCTACAATGATTATTCTTTTGGCAATGTGACCTTGAGTTTCAATCCCGAAACCAAACATTTATTGGTAGATGACACCGAGAACATGAATGAATTGGGCAAAGAATTGGGCTATATGAAAGGGGATGAAATCATAAAAATGAACGGTAAAGACGTTCCTATTGATGTCACGATTCGAGAATTTATCCAAGACTTCAAAGCTGGGCTGGAAGAAGGCAAAGAATTCACCATGACCGTTTTACGCTCCAATGATGAAGGCGATAGCAAAGAAACAGTTTTGAAAGGTACGGCACTGAAAGTAGAACGCACTGCCCTACACGAAATCAAAGTTATAGACAATCCTACGGCTCGACAAATGAAGGTTAGAAATGCTTGGTTGAAGGCTTTTGTCACTCCAATGGATGCTCCTGCGTATCAACACACTGCCGAAGAAGTTGCTACTATTAAAGGAATTACCACTGCTTTGTATGAGGTTATTTCAGGTCCAGCGGGTCAGCGCGATTGGAGCAGATTGAAAGCCTTGTGTAAACCCAATGCTCAGTTCAATGCACTTGTGCCTGGTACCGAAGGTGATAGAAATTATCAGTCATTGTCTCTTGAAGAATACATCGGAAAAGCAGACCCTTTCTTTATGGAATCGGGATTTTATGAGGTCGAAACAGGTCAAATTGTTGAAGAATTCAATGGCATCGCCCAAGTATTCAGCAGCTACGAAACCCGTACTGAAGTAGAAAGTAAGCCGTTCACCAAGGGCATCAACAGCATCCAATTGGTTTATGACCAAGATAGATGGTGGGTAGTGAATATTTTGTGGGGAACAGCTACCGAAGACAATGGGATTCCGAAGAAATACTTGAAGAATGGGAAGTGAGGAATGAGGTGACAGGAGTGAGGAGTCAGAAAATAAAAAATTGAATAGAAGGAAGTCCTTTGCTGTGATGGTGAAGGGCTTTTTTATTTGTGTAAAATCAAACATCTTCTATCGTAATTCGCAAATCCCCCCGTTCTGAGCAAACTGTACTTATCTTAATTGACGTGGATTTAGGAGGTTTGATTGTTCGTCTTCACTTCAATTTCCAAAATCCAGTGCAAAAAAAACTCTCCACCTCTCCCTCTCTCCATTCAACCTCCAAAGTCCAGTATGAAAAACTCCTCTGTGCCTCCGTGTCTCTGTGTTCAATCCAAATCCACCCCTAAACCAAGTTCAACCGCCTTTCGGTAAATATCCTCCGCCACCACAACATCAAACAAAGCCATTCCAACCGACTTGTAAAAAGTAGTCTCCGCTTCCGCAATAGTTCTCATTCCTTCAATAATCTTCCCCAGCCGTTTTACTTGCTCCAATTCTAGCCAACTCTCTCCAATCGGAATCACTAAATCACCAGATTCCTTCAATGCCTGTTCGGTATCTGTATAAACCTCCTTCAAAAGTGGAAAAAGAGCTTGCGGAAATTCTCGCATATTTGGTTTATAAGAACCAATTCCCACAAAATGTTTCCCCTTCAATAAGGCTGCATTGTTCGGCAAAACAGGCGTTTCGGAATTGGTGGCAGTAATCACGACTTCCACATTTTGAAGTAGTTCAGTCGTATTTTCTGCAAGGTGAATTTGGATATTAGGTAGTCGTTTTTGCAGTTCTGTTTGTGCCTTTTGAAGCCTTTCAACAGAACGATTGTAGAGCCAAATATTTTGAATGTTTCGTACCTTTGAAGCAAAAACTGCCTGTTCAATTCCTTGTCTTCCCGTTCCCACAATCCCCAAACTTTTCACCTCCTTTTTTGCCAAATATTTCACACTCACCGCACCAATTGCCGCTGTCCGCAAAGCCGTCAAAGTTCCTGCATCCAAAATCGCCAAAGCCTGTCCCGTTTTTGCATCGTTCAAAATCATTAAACCTTGAATCGCAG
>JBMYXW010000438.1:0-3776 GCA_049608825.1 Chitinophagales bacterium | reverse complement strand
TTTGTTTCTGACGACTTTCGACCCTGCCTATGCAGCAGCTTTGGGCTTTTCAACTGCCTTTTGGCATTATTTGTTGATGGCTGCGGTTTCTTTGACTACCGTTGTTTCTTTTGAATCTGTGGGTGCTATTTTGGTAGTTGCTTTTTTGATTGGACCTGCTGCTACAGCTTATTTGCTAACGAATAACTTCAAGGTGATGTTGGTACTTTCGGCAGTGATTGGTATTTTGACAGCTATAAGTGGGTACTATTTAGCAGTTTGGGTGAATGGCTCTATTGCTGGGGCAATGGCTACAATGGTAGGATTTTGGTTTTTGATGGCGTTTTTGTTTTCTCCACTTCAAGGAGTACTTCGATTTAATAAAAAATTAATCAATCTCACCGACTCATATTGATTTGCTTCTGCAATTCCGTTACATCCTCTTGAAACATCTTATCTGTTTCCATCAAATTTAAGACCGCACGACAAGCGTGAATCACCGTACTATGGTCTCTCCCACCAAAATATTTCCCAATGGCTTTTAGCGAATTATCTGTAAAACTCTTAGCGAGGTACATAGATATTTGGCGAGCTTGAACGACTTGACGTTTGCGAGTTTTCCCTGTAAGTTGGTCGATAGGCACTTTGAAATAATCACTCACAATTTTTTGGATATACTCTACTGAAATCTCTTTGGACAAGCTATTGACAAAACTACGCACAATGGATTTGGCTAAATTAATGTCTATTTCTTTGCGACTCAAAGAAGACTGCGCCAACAAAGAAATCAATGCCCCCTCCAATTCCCTCACATTCGTATTGATGTGATAAGCCATGTATTCCGTCACTGGGCGAGGCACTTCAATTCCATCCATATAGAGTTTTTTCTCCAAAATAGCGATGCGAGTTTCCAAGTCAGGCACTTGCAAATCTGCAGTCAAACCCCACTTGAAACGAGAAATCAAACGTTCCTCCATGCCCTCCAAATCTTTGGGTGGTCGGTCAGAAGTCAAAATAATTTGTTTGCCCGATTGATGTAAGTGATTGAAGGTGTGAAAGAAAATATCCTGTGTTCGGTCTTTGTTTGCAAAGAACTGAATATCATCCACAATCAAGACATCAATAATTTGATAAAAATTCATAAAATCATTGATAGAACCATTTTTTACGGCATCAATGAATTGATTGGTGAATTTTTCGGAAGAAACATACAAAACTGTTTTGTCCTTGAAGGTCGTTTTGACATAATTTCCAATCGCCTGCGCCAAATGCGTTTTTCCCAGCCCCACACCACCATACAATACCAAGGGATTGAAGGAAGTACCACCAGGATTATTCGCCACTGCAATCCCTGCCGAACGAGCTAATTGATTGCATTCTCCTTCAATGTAGTGTTCGAATGTATAGTTGGGATTGAGTTGAGATTCGATATTTTTCATGTTTCGAATCCCAGGAATCACAAATGGATTTTTGATGGCAGGAGGCGACTTAGTTTTCTTGTCGTTTCGAGAAGATGAATTATCCACACCACTTGTGGGTACATTGATGGTCAAGGGATTGGAGTTATCATAGTTTCTATCTACTACAATTCTGTACTCCAAACGAGCATCCTCCCCTATCTCCTGTAAGATGGTTTTTCGGAGCAATGCCACATAATGCTCTTCGAGCCACTCATAAAAAAACTGGCTTGGCACTTGTATGGTCAATACATGACTTTCCAATTTTACGGGTCTGATAGGCTCAAACCATGTGCGAAAGCTCTGCTCACTCACATGACTTCGTATTGTTCCCAAACAATTAGACCATACAGTTTCCAGCGTTTTCATCATAGTTGGCTTGGCTCAATGAATTTATAAATAACATTTAATAATGCAATATGAAATATTCATCACTCAAAGTAAGAGGATTTTAATTTATCTCACACAATAAATTTTCAATAGGATACTAGTTAGCGAAAAAGGACACGAAATTCCAAAAAAAAACTGAATAAATGAAACAATTAACCGCTTGTTTTTCAACTAAGTCAATTGTATTATGAAAAAGATAGATGTTCTTATTTTTTTATAAAGAAAGCTGTAATTTTGCTTTGAAAATCAGATTTTTTTCTTCAAAAGCTAAATACGCTATATGTTTTCTCAAAAAGATCTAAAATATATCTCCCAAAAAGGCATTTCTTTAGATACACTCACCACTCAAATCCGAAATTTCCAAAAGGGTTTTCCATTTATGGACATCACCAAACCCGCTACCATCAACGATGGAATTTTACGCCTCAATGAACAACAAATAGAACGATGTATTGCCAATTTTGACGAAAAAAGCAAACACCATCAAATCTGCAAATTTGTTCCTGCATCAGGTGCTGCAAGCCGAATGTTCAAAGATTTGTTTGCAGCTTATCAAGACAATCCTCCAAATATTCAAAAACATTCTGCTGCTTTGCATTTTGTAAACCAGCTAGAACACTTTGCTTTTTACGCAGAACTCAAAAAAGTGTTGGCAAAAAATGGGTATGATTTGGAGGATTTGAAAAAATCAAAAAATTATGCGCCCATTTTTGAATATTTACTCACCGAAAAAGGTTTGGATTACGGCAATCTGCCTAAAGGACTCCTTCAATTTCATCTCTATACACCAAACAATATTCGTACACCTTTTGAAGAACACTTGGTAGAAGGAGCAGCTTATAGCCGCAATGAAGACGGTACGGTTTACCTACATTTCACGGTTTCGCCCGAACATCGCTCTAGATTTGAAGCCTTGTTGAAATCCGTTAGAGAGAAATATGAGCAGCATTTTGGCGTGCGTTTTGAAGTAGAGTTTTCAGAACAATATTCTCATACAGATACCATTGCGGTGGATATGGGCAATGCTCCTTTTCGAGAAAAAAATGGTCAAATCTTGTTTCGTCCAGGAGGGCATGGTGCATTGATTGAAAACCTAAACGAACTAAACGATACCGTTGATATTGTCTTCATCAAAAACATCGACAATGTTGTTCCCGACAATTTGAAAGATACGACTTTTACCTACAAAAAAGTAATTGGCGGAGTCTTGATGGCTTACCAAGAAAAAATATTTGATTTTTTACAGGAATTGGAGGTTCAAAAAACCAATGAATCGCTCATTGAAGAAGCGACTCTTTTTCTACAAAACGAACTTTGCGCCGTTCTACCCAAGGGTTTCCAAGACCTCAATACTTCCGAAAAAGCAGATTTCCTTTTCCACAAACTGAATCGTCCAACAAAAGTCTGTGGTATGGTCAAAAACGTGGGCGAACCTGGTGGGGGCCCTTTTTGGGCTAAAAATCCCGATGGGAGTATTTCGCTACAAATCGTGGAGGGTTCACAAATTGACGCAAGTGACCCCGAAAAACAGATTATCCTACAAAATGCTTCTCACTTCAATCCTGTCGATTTGGTCTGCGCCATCAAAAACTACAAGGGTGAACCTTTTAACTTACTCGATTTTCGTGACCCTCAAACGGGCTTTATCACCCACAAATCAAAGGATGGTCGTGAATTGAAGGCACAAGAACTACCTGGTCTTTGGAATGGGGCAATGGCGGATTGGAACACCGTTTTTGTGGAAGTTCCTATTGTAACCTTCAATCCTGTCAAAACGGTGAATGATTTGTTGAGAAAGGAGCATTTGGGAAATATTCAGTAAAAAATAGGAGAAAAAGCATCTCTAATGCTGAGGATAACATTGCAAATATTTTTTATAATATAAGGAGAACAATCCTGCTTACTACCGTGGAACAGAAATATTTTCACATAAATAAGGGCGTAGCCCAG
>JBMYXW010000437.1:0-3784 GCA_049608825.1 Chitinophagales bacterium | reverse complement strand
GATTGCCGAAATGGTGACAGATTTTTGTGTCAAAGAAATCCAAGAGCCTTTCTTCAAGCGAGGCAGAGAATTGGAAATCAGCAAAGAAGAGGACAAACCCGAAATTTTGGAAGTCTTTAAAAAAGCGGGTGAGTTGGGCTTGTGTGGTATCAGCATACCCGAAGAATACGGTGGCATGGGTTTGGATTTCACCTCCAATACCATCTTCTCCGAAAAAATATCTGGAGCCTATTCCTTTGCCACAACGATTGGCGCACAGACTTCAATCGGTTCATTGCCCATCGTTTATTACGGCACCGAAGCCCAGAAGACCAAATACTTACCCAAAATAGCGACAGGTGAATGGATTGCAGCTTATGCGCTGACCGAACCCGAAGCTGGTTCAGATGCCAATTCAGGTAGAAGCAAAGCCATTCATTCAATAGCCGACGATTCTTATACTTTGAATGGGCAGAAAGTGTGGATTACCAATGGAGGCATTGCAGATGTATTCATCGTTTTTGCCAAAATCGACCAAGACAAAACCTTGTCTGCCTTCATTGTTGAGCGCAGTTTTGAAGGTTTGACCATCGGACCAGAAGAAAAGAAGATGGGTATCAAAGGTTCTTCAACGGTTCAGTTGTATTTTGACAATTGCAAAATTCCTGGTGAAAACTTGTTGGGAGATAGAGAAGGAGGCTTCAAAATGGCACTGAATATTTTGAATTCGGGGCGCATGAAAGCAGGCACAGGCGGTGTTGGAGGCTGCAAATTTTTGTTAGACAAAGCCGTAGAATATGCAACGAGCCGCAAACAGTTTGGCAAAGCAATTGCAGAGTTTGGAGCGATTCAATACAAAATTGGCGACATCACCATGAAAACCTTTGCGATGGATGCAGCTATCTATCGAAATGCCCAAAATATTGACCGCAAAGCAGCTGAATTTGAAGCAGGAGGAATGTTGTCAGATAAGGCGAAAATTCAAGCCGTGAGAGAGTTTGCAATTGAGTGTTCGATTATCAAAGTGAAGGGTTCGGACTTGGCTTGTTATGCAACGGATGAAGTGCTGCAAATTCACGGTGGAATGGGCTATGCCGTAGAAACGGGCATCGAAATGGGCTATCGAGATGCTCGAATTACCAAGATTTATGAAGGCACAAATGAGGTGAACCGTCTATTGACGATTGCCGAACTCTCAAAAAGAAGCCTACAAACGAAAGAGATTGACCTGATTATGGCGGGCAAGAAAATCCCCAAATATTTATTGAAGCAGTTGAATCCTGTAAAATCCAAAGGCGAATTTGCAGTGGAAAAACGCATGGTTCAAAGCATGAAAAATGCCTTTTTGTTGATCTTAGGAACGGCAGGTAAAAAATTGCGGAAGAAGATGGTGGACGAACAGGAAATCATTTTGAACCTGTCGGATATTTTGGCGGAAGTTTATGTCTGTGAGTCGGTCTTATTGAAGGTGCTGAAATTGCAGCAAAAAGCGGATGCTGATAAAACGAAACTGCCGATTCAAATCCAAATGATGCAATTGTACTTTTATGAGTCTTTGGCAAATGTGCAAAAGGTATCGAAGGAGGCAGTGGCGAGTTTTACAGAAGGGCGACAAAAGAAGAATTTGAATCGAATGTTGCGTTTATTGTTGCCTGATTATGATGTGAATCCCAAAGAGTTGCGGAGGAATATTGCAGGTTTTGTGGTGGAGAAAGGTGGTTATACTTTTTGAAGAAAATGATAAAAAAGCCGAATACCTCTTTCAAGAAATATTCGGCTTTGCTTAGAATTACCTGCTATTTTTTTATCTATGAATGACCAAAGACTCCACAGTCGTTTCTCCATCTTCTCCACTCCAATGCACATAATACAATCCGTTCATCAAACCTTCAATGGGTATGGATAAACGCTGTTTTCCTTCCACTCCTATTGTTTGCTGCAACTGTCCATGCGTGTTGTAAAATTGAAGTGTTCCTGTAGAAGCTCTTGGCAATGCAATATTTACCTTGTCCTGACTTGGATTGGGAAATAAAGTCAAAGCTAAATTATTAGCTATCGGTTCTTCAATGTCTGTGAACAAATCATCTTTCCCAAATACTACCGCATAATGCTTCTTAATAATATTGTCAAGTGGTCCCCAAGGAGATTCATAAATAGTATCATGGTCTATACTAAACTGCACCATCATATCTCCAGTATGTAGTTCTTGAGCACGATACATGTCGATTCTCTTGTCTATCACTTCGTTTTCCAATTTCCAGTTGGCTATCTCGTGCATATTCCCTTCTTCGTCACATTTCCACAAAAAACCTTCCTTTTTTTCTCTAACACCTGCCAACAAATAACCTTCTTCCATTTGAAGACTCGAAGCATAAGTGATTTTGTTGGAGGCTTCAATATCACTTCTCCACAAAAAATCTCCATTCTCATCAAACTTACTGACATAATAGGGTCTATCTGAATCATAAGGAATACTGCCTTGATTCAATCTACCATAGACCATATAGCCCGAAGTGTTAGACACTACAAGCTGTGCTCCAATTCCTGACTGCTCTGTAATGAGTTTTCGCCATTCCACCTCTTTGTTATCATTGAGTTTGACCAATTCTAAATAATTGGTAGGATTTTGGAAATCATCTACTTGAAATTCTTCTAGCAACAAAATATAGCCCCCTTCCTCTAAGTACTCCAACCCACCTACTCTATCTCGATAGAGTCCATCATCTTCGTTGAGAATGCGATTCCCCGTAATAAACGTATGAAGCTGGGTTTCGATACAAGTTGAATCAGCATGAACAAAACGCCAAACGCCCGTAGGGGTTATCTGTGTATTGGGAAATCCTTCTACAACAAGAAAAGAATCATTGTTAGGATTGTGCGCCAAAGAAGCCATTGCTCCACCATTGTTAACTACAAACGTTCCACCTACTTCCCAAGTAGGATTGTATCTCTCCAATACACTGCCATCTTCCATAGAAATATGACTGCGAAATAAATGGCTGGAATAAACGCTTTGGAGTTCTGGATTCCTTTCATACCCTACCAAGTCAAGTGTATTTGGACTGCTCTGGTATAGGCGAATGGGGAAAGAAGGAATGTTATCTGTATTTCTAGTAATGACTTTATTCCAAACAACTTTACCTGTTTCTACTTTTATATTGAATACAATCCATCCCTGTACAAGAGGCTGTTCATAAACAAGGTATAGATTCTTATCTAAATCGAGTGTATAAGTTGGATATAGTAAATCAGCCATTACCACCCCAGCAACTGTACTAAACTCAGTTGATTCTGTTTTGTTTTGTGAGAGATGAAGCCATTTGATAGGAGAGCCAGAAAAACTGGGAAGGGATTGAGCATTTATTGATAGAGAAAAATATAAAATAACTATAAAATACAATGTATTTTTCATTCTATTAGAATTTAAAAGTTGTGCTAATACTATTTTTTAGATACAGGATTAGTCGCCTACTGGACATCCGTCTTGAGCATAGATGATTGAGGAAGAAAGGCAGAAAAACATAAAAATTAGAGAGAAGAACTTAAATGCAGGTTTGCAGGTTTGCAGGTTTGCAGGTTTGCAGGTTTGCAGGTTTGCAGGTTTGCAGAAGGTAGAGTTTTAAATTTCATAATACCAAAAATTTAATGATGTAGAAAATATGTTATCGTTTTGATAACATAAAGGTAACATCACGTAACAAGTTATTGTTTAGTAGGAAATACTTTTTTAATAATAAAAGGCATAATTATTTTCGGTGTTTTATTCTTCAATTCAGCCAAATTCAATATTTTTTCATTAGATTTG
>JBMYXW010000436.1:0-3787 GCA_049608825.1 Chitinophagales bacterium | reverse complement strand
AAGTGGAACGGGTGGATTTTTAGTTGCTGCATTCGACAGAATGATGTCAAATGTAAAAGGTCCAAAAGCAATAGAAAAAGTAAAGAAATCTCTTTGTGGTTTCGACACAAATCCTACGGTGTGGGCATTGGCTACTCTTAATATGTTCTTTAGAGGAGACGGAAAAAGTGATATTAAAAATGGTAGTTGTTTTGAGGACGAAAATAAAAAAGCTGTTGAAGGTAAATTTACAAGGGCTTTTCTAAATCCTCCTTTTTCCCAAGAAGGAGAACCCGAAAGAGACTTTATTGATGCTGCCCTTGATGCTTTAGAACCAAGTGGTCTAATTGCTGTCGTTGTTAAAGCAGGAATTTTTGCAGATGCTGAAAATAAATTATGGAGAAAGAAAATAGTAAGAAAGCATAGTATTCTTGGACTTATTAGTTTACCCGAAGACTTATTTTATCCAACAGCGGCTCCCACATCAATTTTAATTGTTAAAGCTCATATTCCTCAATCATCCACGGATAAAATATATATGGGAAGAATATGGAATGACGGGTTTGAAAAACTAAAAGGTAGAAGAGTTGAATGTGAAGGTTCTCAATTGGAAGAAATAAATACAACCTTTCACAATTTCTTAAAAGGTCATAATTTTGAGTCTAATATAGCAACTACAATATCAGCAAGTAGTATTTCTGACGGAGAAGAACTTAGTCCACAACAATGGTTGCCACAACCTATTTTGTCAAATTTAGATTACGAATTTCAAGAACAAAAACTAATTCTTTCTATATTTCAGGCAATTTCTTCAATTCCTGAATTGGCAGACGAGGTGTTAGATGAATTTGTGGAAAGTTGGGAAGATTTACCTAATCTACCTCTTAATCATAAAGCCCCACTAAATTATTTTTTCACAATTCTAAATGGAAAATCATCAGGAGAAAAAAATTATAATGAAGGTAATTGCCCTTATGTCTCAAGTGGTGATTTAAGGAATAGCATCATAAGATTGGTATCAGAAGATGAACAACAAATTTTCAATGTAGGAGGAATTACGGTTACAGCATTTGGTCAAGCATACTTGCAGCCTTGGAAATTTATGGCAAGAGGAAATGGAGGGAGTGCAGTAAGAGTACTTGCTCCAAAATACAAAATGTCTCTTAATGAATTAATTTGGTTTTCTATACAAATAAATATTCAACGTTGGCGATTTTTCTATGGAAGAATGGCGATAAAATCCAGACTTGAGCGATTAGAAATACACAGCCCTCCTAGAAATATACTTGATACTCAACAGTCAATAAAAGAAAGAATAGATATATTCAAACAGAGTTTATTTGAACTAAGTAAATTCCGTCAAAGCTAAAAAAGAAGGCAATCGAGAACAATGGCTATAACGGCAATACTCCCTAAGGGTCGTACTACGTGTAGCTGGGGACGTTGAGGTAATAATATAAAAGGATTTAATTCCTCCTCAAAAGCTAAACCAGTCTCTCTTTTCATCGAACCAAAACCTCCAATCTACCCTAAAAAAGTAATCAACACACCTGCTGCAACTGCCGAGCCTATAACGCCTGATATATTGCTCGCCATTGCATATTGAAGTAAGTGGTTGGTAGGGTCGTGTTCCAAAGCGATTTCGTTTGCTACCCTTGAAGCCATCGGTACCGCACTCAAACCTGTTGCACCAATTAAAGGATTGATTTTCTTTTGGGCAAATAAATTGTAGGTTTTCACCGCCATGATTCCGCCCGTAATCGAAAACACAAAGGCAATGAATCCGCCTACTATAATCGCAATCGTTTGGAAGTTGAGAAAGGCATCTGCGGTCATTGTTGCGCCTACGGTTAAGCCCAAAAAGATGGTTGCCGTATTCATGATTCCATTGGAGGCGGTTGTACTCAATCGCTTGGTGTCGCTGCCAATTTCTTTGATAAGATTGCCAAACAACAACATCCCAATCAAAGGAACAGAGGAGGGGACAAGCAAAGAAACAATAGTAACCAACAAAATCGGGAAGATGATTTTGACGGCTCTCATGTTTTTGATTTTCAACTTGTTGGGAAATTTTCTGTCTTGTTGTTTCATGTTGATTTTTAACTCTTCTTTTGAAACGGTAAACTTCACCACCAAAGGAATAATCACAGGAACTAAAGCCATATAAGAATAAGCTGCAATCGCAATCGGGCCCAATAAATGAGGTGCCAACATAATGGTCGTGTAAATAGCCGTAGGTCCGTCTGCCCCTCCAATAATTCCCAAAGATGCGGCTTCTTTGAGGTTGAATCCCATCAAAAAGGCGGCAATCATTACACTAAAAATACCGATTTGGGCGGCTGCTCCAAAAAATGCCAAGCGCAAATTGCGGAACATGGGACCAAAATCGGTCAATGCACCAACCCCCAAGAATATAATGGGCGGTAACAAACCCGTTTTAATGAGTGTGTAATAAAGCAAATTCATGATGCCATAATCCTTGGCGAGTTCTATCACCGTAGCGTGTAGAATGGGCGCATCGCTGTCTATTGCAGGGATAACACTCATTCCTCCTCCTGGGAAATTGGCTATCAATAATCCAAAGCCAATCGGCACTAATAGCAGAGGCTCGTATTGTTTTTTGATGCCCAAATACAACAATCCAAAAGCCAAAGCCAACATAAATACAATGCTGGGCTGGGCTATCAAATCGCCAAAGGCAGTCATTTGATAGAGTTTTTCTAATATATCCATTTAGTTAGCTTTGATTCGTATCAAAATATCATCGTCTTCCACCTCTACTCCTGTATTTGCCACGATTTCTACAATCTGTCCGCTTTTGTCTGCTTTCACCGCATTGGAGACTTTCATGGCTTCAATGTAACCGATGGTATCGCCTACTTTTATGGTATCACCTACTTTTACGGCAGGGTCACTTGGATTTTTTCGGAGGTAAAACACGCCCTCTAATGGTGCAAGAATGCTCTCTAATTTGTCATTCGCTTGGATTTTTGAAGATTGTCCGTTTGAAGAAGGTTGTTGATTTTGGTTATTGTCGCCGTCTAAGACACGTTGGAAACTACCATTGTTGTCTTGTGAAGGTGTGCCGTCATAAGAAACCGTTACAGTAAAGTCTTCATTGCCGACTCTGACATTGAGGGTTTTTGGCTGGAAGGCGGCAGTTGGGTTTGAAGTAGTTGTGGACGTTTTGTTGTCCTTTGAAGGAGTTGGCGTATTTTTGGCTTCTTTTGCAGCTTTTCTTTTCGCAAGGTCAGCTTTGAAATTTGCCTTTGCTTCGCCTGATTTGTATTTCACATACTGTTCGGGGTGCATAGCATATTCCATCAATTCCTCATCGTCTTGCCCTAATTCCCAGCCTTTTTGCAGCATGTCCCTGCGGTAAAAGTCGAGCTTGTCGGGATACAATTCTTGTGGTGTTCCTGTGAAATATTCACGCCCTTGTGCTTTTGCCATTGCAGCCAATTCAGGAGCGATTTGACCTGGTAATTCTCCCGAACGTCCCATCAGCATATTCCAAACAGGGTCACCCATAATGCTCCAACGTTCTCGCCCTTTTTGCATTTGCATGATGTTTGCCAATGCGGTATTTTTCACATATTGACTGTAAGGAGTCACCAAAGGTGGATAGCCCATTTTGGGCCAAACATATTCTACTTCTTTGAAAAGTTCTATCAACAATTGGTCTTGTGTGAATGGCGGGTCGTGTCGTTTTGCTCGCCCTTTGTTGATACTGACGAGGTTCTTCTCCAAATCTGCCATCAAACTGCCCATCATTCCGCCTGGCAATCCAGGAGCAATCAATAGGGAA
>JBMYXW010000435.1:0-3792 GCA_049608825.1 Chitinophagales bacterium | reverse complement strand
GAACGTATTCCGATGGAAATCCCAATTAGCATTAAAACAATGGCACGATATAAAAACCAATACGAACAATTAGAACATGGTTCTCGCCCTTTTGTAGTACCACAAGAGGAAGCTAACCATTTAAAATACGGATTGGAATTAGTTGAACCTGAAATATTTTTATGATATGTACACAAGCTATATAGGAAACAAATTTTTAAAAATATATCGGGAGAAAAACAATCTGCCCGATGATTATACTGCTCGGCAATTCTTTGATGAAGAGTTATTTCCATTGTTTTTTGATAATGCTCAACATTTGATGCACGTTGGAAATTCACCTTTTTTTCAAAAACCTACTAAGAAAGCAGTCGAAGAACATGGCTCAAAAGCTAATGCACAACTATTTAATCTTCATTCAAAAATAGAAGAAGGTGTTCCAAGTGGAGCTATTTTCGTTGGCTATGGTGCTGAAAATAGAGAAGCAACCTCTTCAGGACAAATTACTTCGATGCCTTTTGATTTTGAAGCCAATGAAATATACGCTTCTTGGATTGGTCAAGCATTGGCAATTGGTGTTAGTGGTGGTTTAGCTATTCAGATTGATGATAAAAAAATACTTTGGACACTTCATAAAGGTTGGGAATATTATAGAAAATATCTTTCACAAACACCCAATTTGAAAGATAAACAAATTGAAACATGGAATGGACATTGGCTAAATCATGCGTTTGGTGAATATTTTCATGCTAATAATCCATTAGCTGAATTTGACCCAAAACCCGAAAAAGTCTTAGGAAAATTAGCAATTCCAACAATTGATTGGATTAAAGTAGTCTTTGCTTTATCAAGACAATATCCAAAGCAAACAATTACGGCTTATGTTTATAATCTCTCTCAAACGAATACAACACTTGGCTTTATTAACCTTCAATTGCCAAAGGTTAGAAATTTAATTCGTTTGAAAGGCGAATTATATACGCTTCCAAAGGAAAGGCAAAATCATAAGAATTTTGAGCAAATGTATTCGACTTTTTACAATTTAAAAAATGCGTGTAAGTTGGGTATCATTGGTTTGAAAGCATTAGAACCGAGTAAATTAAGGGCATTTATGCCTTCGGGAACGGCTAAATATGCACAAGGAAAGGATTATAAATTCTCTAATCCAAACATCAAAGAAAAAAAGAAGGAAACTGCCGAAGATTTTGAAGTTCGCAAACAAAAAGCAACAGATAAATACAAAGGCGAAGTAATAAATTTTCAAATATTTAAAACTTGGATAATAGCTATGTTGAATAACAAAAAACAACTAAATGCTTTGGCAGTAGAAGTCGCACAAGCATTAATAGATTTTGAGGAGAAATCTCGAAATTCAGAAACAGGACGTGGAAAATCTACTCAAAATAGATTAAGTGAAGATGTAAAGTCATCAAAATCATTAAAGCTATTCATTGAGAATTTGACGACTTTAATGAAAAAATATAAGGAGGGAGCAGTAATATTTAAGAAAGCTAAAGATGCGGTAATTGAATTACCTTCTGACTTATTTCCACTATTTATCACACTTATTCGCTTTGAATATCAATTCAAAAAATCAATTTAATAATTTTTAAAAATTAAAAAATATGAAATCTTTTATTTACTTAAGAGCATTACGTCATGCTGAACATACTGTATTTGGCGTACAAAATGGACAAAAAACATATCGTGACCCACAATTTGGTCGTCAAATGGCTTATTCAAGCGGACAGCAAGTAAAACGTTCTATTATTGAAGCTTTATCTGATGAATTGAATGTTCCTTTTGCAGCAATTACCTTTAATTGGGAAATTGACAAAAAAGGCAAGGCTGAAATGAAAGAACCACATTCTCCTTGTGACCCTTCTTTTCCTGACCAACTATTAGGAGGTTATATGAAAGCCCAAAAAGATAGTATGACTGTAAAAAGAAGAAGCCCAATGTCTATTTCTGCTATGCGACCATTACATCCTTTATTGGGTGGTTTGGAAAGCGAAAAAGATGCGGAAGCTGTTGTCTTTGACCGTTCTTCAAAACCTGAAAATCATATCGTAAAGGTTTATCAGTTAGATGCTAAAAATAAAAGAGTAGAAATTCCACAAGATGAATTAAATGAATGGTTGGTTACAAATAATAGAAGTTTAGGTCCAAAATATTATAACCCAAGTGGGCAAACTCGTGCGACAGGTTTATTTGTTTATGATATTGCTATTGATTTAAGAACCTTATTTTGTGTTTCTACGAATAGGTTAGAACCTGAATTATTTCCCGAAATCGAAACGAAATTAAGAGAAGCAGGTTGGGTTGATGGAAAAAATGTTTTTGGAAAATGCTTGGTTTTACCCAAAGAACAACGTGAAAAAATTATTCCTGCCTTGGCTCATGCTTTAGCAAATTGGAGAATTACAAGTAATCAAGCTCGTACTTTTAGTTTAATGGAAACTTTGGCTATCGCTGTTAGTAATAATGCTAATCGGATTGCTTATGCTATTCGTGGAGAACTTCGCACCGATTTGGAAAGACAAACAGCTGTTCCTAAAATTGATGAAACGGCAAAGGCTGATATTTTTGTTACGCCTTCTTGTTCTGGTTATGTTCAAGGTACGGTTGGTTCAGCAGATGCAATTGATAAAGCAGAACAGCATTTGATTAATTTGATGATGGCATTTGATTATGAAAATCAGATATAGAGTTGAATTATCTTTTGTGGTACTATTTCCTTAATTTTACAAGAAATAGTACCACGAAAAATATGAATAAAACACAAACATATTGGCAAATCATTTTCCAATACCTATTAGATACAGAGTTGACGATTTTTCATATTTCTGAAATTCAGAAAATAGAAGAATTAGAACATTTGAATATCTACGATTCATTGGAATTAATGGTGAAAAGTGGTTTTTTAAAAAGATTGGAAAAAGGCAAATATTGTTTATTTACTTTTCACAATGAGTTAGCTATCGGCAACTATCTAATTGAAGATGGCACAATTGCGTACTGGTCTGCTTTAAATTTTCATGGTTTGACGGAGCAGTTTCCACATACTGTTTTTGTAGAAACTACCCATCAAAAAAGAAATAAAAAAGTGTTTGGTGTGCAGTATCAATTTGTGAAAATCAAAGAGGAGAAAAGAATTGGAGTGATAGAGGATTGGTACAATGACTATCCGATTCGGATAACGGATATTGAAAAAACGATTGTGGATTGTTTTGATTTACCAAAATATTCAGGCGGTTTTCCAGAATTGTTGAGGGCTTTTGAGGAAGCCGAATTGGAGGAAAGTAAGTTGATTGCTTATTGCAAAGCAGTTCAAAATATTTCGGCTATTAAGCGGATGGGGTATTTGGCAGAGCTTTTACAGAAAGAGGGTTTACAAAAGTTTATTCAATATGCAAAAAATGAAGTAAACTCTTCTCCAACTCCTTTTGACCCTTTTGGAGTAAAAAAAGGAAGTATGCAAAAAAAATGGAGGTTGGTGATGAATATTGAAGAAAAGGATATTTTAGAAATAATTGGAAAAATTTATTGAGATGATTCCACATAGAGAAATTAGGGCAAAGGCTTTGGAGAAAGGCGTTTCTCCCGAAATTATTGATAAGGATTGGGTTTTGAGCCATGTTTTGAAGGGTATTTGTGAAATGCCTGACTTGGGAGAGCATTTGATTTTTAAGGGCGGTACTTGTTTGAAGAAGTGTTTTTTTCCCAATTATCGCTTTTCAGAGGATTTGGATTTTACGGCTACAATAGATAACCTAAAGATTGACAATGCTTTGTTGGATGGCTTATGTCAGC
>JBMYXW010000434.1:0-3797 GCA_049608825.1 Chitinophagales bacterium | reverse complement strand
CTTTTAAATCATTCTACAAATAGTACCGCAGCTATGCTGCTGAAATATCAAATTATTTCTGTTCCACGGTACTTAACCCTCATCGAATGAACAAATCCACAACTATGAAAAAGAAAATTATAATTGGTACAAGAGGAAGTCAATTGGCTTTGTGGCAAGCGTATTTCACCCGTAATCAATTGCAGGAATTGGGGCATGAAGTCGAATTGAAAATCATCAAAACCAAAGGGGATAAAATCCAACATTTGAGCTTTGATAAGATTGAAGGAAAGGGCTTTTTTACCAAAGAAATTGAATCCGAACTCTTGGCAGGTACAATTGATTTGGCAGTCCACTCCTACAAAGATTTACCCACTGAGAACCCCAAAGGATTGGTAATTACTGCCAATTCTTATCGTGCCAACCCTTACGATTGTTTGGTCATTCATTCTGATGCTTTTCGCTCTTACCAGCCTTTTCAGCTCAAAAAAAATGCGATAGTAGGTACATCTTCTGCCCGTCGAAAAGCACAATTATTGGCTCAAAGACCTGACTTCCAAATTCGAGATATTCGTGGAAATGTACCGACAAGAATCAAAAAAATAGAGGGCGAATACGATGCGATTGTATTGGCAGCTGCAGGATTGGAGCGTTTGGAGTTGGATTTGGGAACATACCACAAAATTACTTTTTCGACCCAACAAATGATTCCTGCTGCTTCACAAGGTGTATTGGCTTTTCAGACACGAGAATTAGATGCCGAAATACGAGCCATTTTGCAGCACATTCACGACCCAAAAGTGGAGAAAGCGATTGGAGTAGAACGTTCGATTTTGAATCAATTGGGGGGCGGTTGTCACCAACCGATTGGCGTGTATTGTGACTATTCATCTGAGAATAAGGGCTACAAAGCTTGGGCAAGTGTGGCTAAAAATTGGAATGATTTTCCGAAAAGGATTTTCATTGAAGGAAAGAATCAAGCAAATATAATTGCAGAAGTCATGGAAGGATTGAGAGACAAAACTCCCAAATCTGTATTTATTTCTCGTGATTTAGAAGAAGATAGTTATTTTGCTAAAGCTATGTCGAGCAATGGTTATGAGGTTCATGCCAAATCATTGATCAGCTTCAATTGGTTGGATTTTGATACGGACGTGGAAGGAGATTGGTTGTTTTTCAGCAGCCGAAATGGGGTACGGTTCTTTTTTGAGCAAAATCCCATGTTGCCCGAACGATTTCGAGTAGCGGCTTTGGGCGAAGGTACTGCAAGCGAACTTCGAGAACGGGGTTTTGAATCAAGTTTTATTGGAGAAGGAAGTGATACGGCTGCCATTGCAGAAGAATTTGGAGAATGGGTGATGGAGAGAAATAAAGGCTCAAGAGTGGTTTTTCCGATAGCGAAAAAAAGCTTGCGAGGTATTCAGAAGGTTTTGGAGAAGAATTTTAAAGGGAAAATTGAAGTGCAAGACCTTGTGGTTTATAGCAATCGTGTGAAGTCTAATTTTAAAATTCCAAGCTGCAATATTTTGGTTTTTACCAGCCCATTAAATGTGAAAACGTACTGCAAAAAGTATGCGATTGAAGCACACCAAACTGTGGTTTCTATCGGAAAAACGACAGGGAAAGCATTGGAGGAAGTGGGTTGTAAAAATTACCGATTGGCTTCAAACCCAAGTGAAATAGCTTTGGCGGATTGTTGTTGGTAAAGTACCTGTGCAATTTTGAATGTTGAAGGACGAATTTTGCAAAGCCTATAAAGACTACGGTAGTTTTGTTTTGTAAGGGATGGTTGTTCAGTAGAATTTTATGGGTGCTTTTCAAATAATAAACTACCGTAGTCTCATCTGACATGTTTTGTCAAAGAATTTTTTATTCTTTCTGAAAATACGCCACAATAGCAGTCGCTTGTTTTTTCGTCACCACTCCCTGCAATTCTGCTTCCGTAGCTGCTTTGATTTTTTTGATGGATTTGAAGTGTTTGAACAACTTATCAGAAGTCTTCTTTCCAACACCCTTTATTCCTTCCAAACCAGAAGTCATGGCTTCTTTGGAGCGAATTTGTCGGTGAAAGGTAATCGCAAAGCGGTGTGCTTCGTTGCGGAGGTGTTGGAGAAGTTTGAGGGCGGGCGAACGTTTGTCGATGTGGAGTGGAATTGGGTCATTGGGAACATAGATTTCTTCCAGTTTTTTGGCAATGCCGACAATCGCCAAATCCTTGTAAATATCCAATTTTTTGAGACTTTTGACCGCAGCACTCAACTGACCCTTGCCGCCATCAATAACAATCAGTTGGGGCAATTCCCGTTTTTCAGCCAAAAGGCGTTTGTAACGGCGATAGACGACCTCTTCCATGGATGCGAAATCATCTGGACCAACTACGGTTTTGATGTGGTAATGTCGGTACTCTTTTTTTGCAGGTTTGCCATTGCGGAAAATGACCATTGAAGCCACAGGAAAATGCCCTTGAATATTGGAGTTGTCGAAGCACTCAATGTGTAGCGGTACTTCGGTCATTCTGAGATCTTTCTTCAATTGGGTCAATACTTCAAAGCGTTTATCGTTGGGATTGGAGCGGGTTTCGGATTTGAGTTCTTGCTGTTTTCGGTAATAGAAAGCATTTTTTTGAGCCAAATCCAAGAGGCGTTTTTTGTCGCCAATTTTGGGAACGGTTATTTTGAAGTCTTTGTTTCGGAGCTTGACTTTGAAAGGTAAATACAATTCGGTGGAATTACTTTGTACTTGATTTCTTATTTCGTGAATGGCGATTTTGAGGAGTTCTTCGTCGCTTTCATCCAGTTTTTTGATGAGTTCTATCACCTTCGTTTGGATAATCGAACCGTTCACGACCTTGAAAAAACTCACATAGGCTTTATCGCTTTCTTCACTTCGCAAAATATTAAAAACATCGACATTGTTGATTTTGGGATTGACGACGGTAGATTTGCCCTGATAATCTTCCAATGCCATCAGTTTTTCCTTCAAATTTTGGGCTTCTTCAAAACGGTAAGCTTCGGCAGCTTCCTTGATGGCTTCCTTCAAATACCAAATCACCGAACGAATATTTCCTTTCAATATGTCTCGGATTTGGGTAATCGCCAATAGGTACTCTTTTTCCGATTGAAGCCCTGTACAAGGACCTTTGCAGTTGCCGATGTGGTATTCGAGACAAACTTTGAATTTGTTGGCTGCAATATTTTTTTCGCTCAAATTAAAATTGCAGTTGCGGAGGTGAAAGAGGTTTTGCATCAACTCCAATATTTGCTTTGCCCGAAAAGTCGAAGTATATGGTCCCAAATAATCTGAACCGTCTTTGATTACATTTCGGGTCATAAAAATGCGGGGAAAACGCTCTTTTTTGATGCAGATATAGGGGTAACTTTTGTCGTCTCGCAACATGACATTGTACCTCGGTTGCCATTTTTTGATAAGCGCATTTTCTAAGAGAAGCGCATCCTGTTCGGTTTCGACGACGGCAAACTCGATGCGTCTGATTTTGGAAACCATGATGGCGGTTTTGCGGCTATCGTGTTTTTTGGTGAAGTAGGAAGACACCCGTTTGCGGAGGTCTTTAGATTTGCCGACATAGATGATTTTGTCGTTTTCGTCGAAGTATTTGTAAATCCCAGGGTTGTGTGGAATCGTGGGAAGGATTTTTTTAATATCTTGGAGCATCTGAATTATATTGTTGAATTGTTAGATGGTTGGATTGCTGAATAGTTGAACTGTTTGGTTTTTGGGCTTGTTCGTTTGTATGACAATAAAGCAATAAAGCAATAAAGCAATAAAGCAATAAAGCAATAAAGCAATAAAGCAATAAA
>JBMYXW010000433.1:0-3824 GCA_049608825.1 Chitinophagales bacterium | reverse complement strand
CCCACACCTGCTATTGTCGAAAGACCTTTTTTTACTTTTTTAGAATGGGCAGACACCATTTCCTTCCAAGAAACACAAAATTGGATTGAAGATGAAAACCCAACGATTAGAGTTTTGGGACTCATCAATCTATATCGCTTCAATCAGCAAGAGGCGATATTTACTTATGCCCGTTTTTTGTCCGATTCCTCTATTTGCTTCAAAGTAAACCCTTATCCTCCTCTCGGCTCTCGTCCCCCTCCACCGCCGCCACCTCCTATCATAACCGATGAAATGCTTGAAAAAATCAATACAGACATTCGCAAAAAAATGGATGCTGCAAAAGGAATGATGGTTTCGCATGTTGCCGAGAGGGTTTTAAATCATTACTTTTCCTTTTCTGATCGCCACAGTTTTGAAGACAATTTTACAACATTTATCCACGAACGAAAGGGGCTGAAGTATTCTGCGAGTTTTTTGAAATTATTGAAGGCAAAAGCAGTGGGATGGGTGAACTATTTGCCTGAAGAACACGAATCTCGGGCTTCGAAGTTCAAGAAAAAATTGGAGCAGATGGTCAAAGCTAAAGATTTACCTTTATATAAAATTTACCTATCCACTCATGGCTATCAGCTTTATAGCGACAAAGAATTACTTGCAGAACTGCAACTGCTTGATAGAGAAAAAGTATTGGCAATATTGAAGAGAGAACCACCGACTACAGATCCAGATTTATTGCAAATTCAAAAAAGGAAGTTTAGAGACTCTTATTATAAAAATATGTGTCACTGGATTTTGCTTCATGCTGACTACATTTTGAAGCAAGAAGATGTTGATTTTTTGCTCGAAAGAGCTCATTTTGAAGAGTTGAAAGGTTGGAGAAGTGAGTTTGGTTTTCAATACTGGCACATCGCTTGTGCCAAAATAGATAAAAAGAATGCCTTTGATTATCTACAAAAAGGACTTGAAAAATATGTTCATGAGGATTATAAGCATGAAAGGATGGAATTGTATTTGGCAGTTTGGCGCAATTGTGGCAAAGAGAAAGTTGATTTTGTTTTAGATTGGATATACAATAGTTATCCGCCCAATGAATGGGGGGCAGAAAATATTGAAGGCTTTATTGATGCTTTGAATGAAAAAAATGATTTAAAGTTGTTGAAATCTTTTATACAAGATGATAGATTCAAAGGGCATGGAGATACTTTGAATATAGAAAGGGTAAGAAAGCAAATAAGTAAATTGGAGGAAAAGAAATGAAAAATTCATATATTTAAATAAATAATCTTATATTCGTTTTCCTTTATTCCAAGAATTAAAATGAAAGATTATGAGGTCAATAATTACATTCCTTTCTATTCTCATTCTACTACTGAATACTCAGGTAGCTTTTTCACAATTTAAAAGAAATGTTGAAGTTTCAAGTAAATACGACAAGGTAAAAGACCAACATCAAATTATTGCAGAAAATAATACATTTTCATCTTATGTATTAAAAGTAACATTCACCACTTCTTCTAATATGAAGTGTATCAATGGAAACACTTCCTTTACGAAAACAATCCTCCCTGGTCGAAACGTCGTCACTACTATTAGACGTATAGACCCACTTAGAAAAATTTTTTTTCGCTATGAAACATGGGTAATACCTGGTTGTCATAGACCCAAACCCAAAGTTGACTACCCCTACTTATTGCCTGTTAAAAATGGAGACACAACAAAGTTTCATCTTCTAAGCAATTTTTCTGAAACCTACCAAGATATGTCTCCTCCTAAAGATTGGTATGCCCTTCAATTTTCTACTACCAAAGGAGATACTGTTTTTGCTGCAAGAAGAGGGAGAATCACCAAAGTAGTATATGAAGCAGAAAAAACACCCGATGAGAACATTATTTATACAAGTCGAAAAAACTATTTAGTCATTGAACACAAGGATGGTACTTTTGCTGATTATTCGCTATTTGAAAATGATGGAATTTTTGTCGAACCAGGTAGTATAGTAGAAGCAGGTCAAGCTTTGGGAACAATTGGAGGGGAAACCTATTTATCTGGAAGCCATCTAAGATTTGCAGTACGGTATTTTTTAGAGCAACCTGAAATCAAACATGGCATTGAAACAGGTAAAAAACAGTATTGGGCTTATGTTCCTATCTCATTTCATACTACAGAAGGCCTGCAAAAGCTGGAAGATAACGAAGAGTATGAAGCACTACATGAGAAAGAGGTTATTATACATGAAATGACCAAACGGCAATTGAAAAAATGGCTCAAATCTTCATCAAAAAAATAGAAGCTACTTTGTCCACAAAGCAACCCGAAACCATTACAATACGTTTTATTTAGTATAGCATACATCCCTTAGCTTCAAACAGCAAACTATGAAAAATATATTATTTTACCTACTTATTTCGTCTCTATTCTTTGGCTGTTCAAAGGAAAACAGCATTCCCTTAGACTGCAATGCCTTGAAAAGTGCATTGTTGGCAGATAATTTCACAGCAACACGTCTTATCCTCAATCCATTGATTGAAAGCAAGAAGGCGTTGCCAGAAGAAGATAGAACAGCACAGATGTTCGCCAAAAACTTTGACGAATTGATTGTTGACTTGAACGAACTTTGTAGTGAAATGGAGTTTACCGCAGATGGTTGTGCTTATTCACTTCCTCCTAACTGTAAAATAGAGGTTCAAATAGAAGCCGAAACAAGGCGGATTGGCTTATTTGTATTAGCTGATGGAATATTGAAGTGGAAATTAAATTAAAAATAATTTGTTCAATCTTTTTTTGCCACTCTACTAATAATCAATCCATTTGCCAATTTCGTTTCCAATATATCCCCTTCCTTTACCTCCTTAGCATCTACAATGACCTTTCTATTTTGTTGGTAACGAGTAATGCTAAATCCCCTTTGCAGCAATGTCTCGACATTAAAAAGTTGGAAAGTGCGTTGAAGGAGCTGCAATTGCAGGTCTTCACGCTTCAATCTTTGTTGGGCAGAACGGCTGAGGCGGGTTTGAAGCTGTTCAAGTTGGGATTGTTCTTTTTGAAGTAAATGATTGGAGTGAGATTGCAGACGATTTTCAAGACGATTTAGACTATACTGTTCTTGGCTTAGGAGTTTTTGGGTGTGTTGTTGAATTTGTTCTCCCAATAGGTAAATATGCTGTTCAAACTGCATAAAGCTGTCCAAAATGTATTCAGCCACAGCCGTTGGTGTTTTGATGGAGGTGTGGGCGACCAAATCGGCAACGGTTTCATCCTGTTGGTGTCCAATACCTGTAAGAATAGGTAGAGGATGGAGTGCAATACTCGTTGCCAAAGGATAACTATTGAAGGCTTCTAAATCCAATTTGCTGCCGCCACCCCGAATAATGACAAGGGCATCAAAATGATCTTGTTGTTCGGCTATTTGCTGCAATTGTTGTCGCATTTCACCTTCCATCTTGTCGCCCTGCATAGAGGACGAAAACAGTTGATGGTGAATATTATAGCCATAAGGATTGTTGGCGAGTTGGTTGATGAAATCGCCATAACCTGCGGCATTGGCAGAAGATATGATGGCGATTCGCTGCAATACCAAAGGAAGGGTCAAGCGGTTGTTGATGTCTGTATAACCTTCTTCGGTCAGTTTGCGAATGGTTTCCAATCTACGAAGCTCTAAATCCCCAATTGTAGCCGAAGCATCAAGGTCGACAATATTCAGTTTGAGTCCATAGACCGAATGATAACTGACTTTGGCACGTACCAATACCCGATTGCCTTTCTTCAATATTCGAGACAAATCTCTCCCAAATTTGACCCGTAATTGTTTGCCCGTAGTGTACCAAATCGTTGCAGAAGATTTG
>JBMYXW010000432.1:0-3830 GCA_049608825.1 Chitinophagales bacterium | reverse complement strand
AAGTTCATTCCCTTCAATGGAAGGTGTGTGTCTTTGAAGCCCCGAAAATTATCCATGTATAGTGTGAACATCGCTTGCTAATTTTCTTACAAAAATAAATAAAAACTCAGTTGAATTGAAGTATTTAGAAATCCTACTTATCACCTCCTACCTAAAACCTATCTGGCTCCGCCTCCACCATCATTTCATAAATCACCTCAAAAACATCCTCCGCATTGGGCTTGCTAAAATAATCACCATCCGAACCATAAGCAGGTCTATGTGCTTTGGCGGTCAAAGTTTGAGGGGTAGAATCGAGGTGGAAATATCCTTTTTGTTTTTCGAGGACTTCTTGTAGCATATAAGCAGCTCCGCCTCCTGGTACATCTTCGTCCAAAAATAAGATGCGGTTGGTTTTTTGGAGAGATTGAAGGATTTGGTGGTCGAGGTCAAAAGGCATCAAGGTTTGAACATCAATCAATTCGACTGAAATGCCCTTTTCTTGAAGGAGTCGAATGCCTGCTTCTGCAATGCGAACACAAGAACCATAGGTCACCAAAGTCACATCTGTTCCTTCCTGCAAAATTTCGACTTTTCCCAAAGGAACAGTGTATTCTCCCAAGTTTTCGGGCGTTTTTTCCTTCAAGCGATACCCATTCAAACATTCAATTACTATTGCAGGATCGTCCGATTGAAGCAAAGTGTTATACATTCCAGCCGCTTGCACAAAATTTCGGGGAACGCAAATATACAGTCCTCTCAAGGAATGAAGTAAAGTGCCCATTGGTGAACCAGAGTGCCAGATTCCTTCCAAACGGTGTCCTCTTGTGCGGATAATCACAGGAGCTTTTTGGATGCCATTGGTGCGATAGGCAAGCGTAGCCAAATCATCGCTCAAAGGTACTAAGCCATACAGAACATAGTCCAAATATTGAATCTCGGCAATGACTCGTAAGCCCCTCATAGCCATCCCGATTGCTTGACCTACAATCGTCCATTCTCGAATTCCTGTATCAAAAACACGCTCTTCACCATACTTTTCTTGCAGCCCTGCAAAACCCTGATTGACATCTCCAATCTTGCCAACATCTTCACCAAAAGCATACAAGTTGTTGTATTTTTCAAAAACGGTGTCAAAATATTGGTTGATGATTTCGTAGCCGTTTTTCTGCGGTGACTGCTCAGAATAAGTGGCAGGAATTGTAGGAATTTTCAAAGCGGAATTGGGGAAGTCGCTGTATAAATGAGTGCTGTATTGGCGTTTTGCAGTCTGATTGAGTTGGTCTATCCATTGCTTCAAGCCTTTTTTTGAAGGAAGATTTTCTTTTAGTAGCGTATAATACAACCTTCGGGCATTGCTCATCAATTCGGCTCGAAAGGGATTAAGAAGCTGTGACAATTCATTTACAAAATGTTGAATTGCAGAAGGGTTGTTGCTTTCTTGAAGGAGGTGTTGGTAAAGGTGTTGAAGTTCCTTCAAATTTTGGTCAATCGGTTTTCTGTATTTTTTCCAAGCCCTGTTTTTAGCCTCTTTTACTTCTTTTTTGGCTTCTACTTCAATTTGTTCTATTTCTTCAATTGTTGCCAAATCCTTCTTCAATATCCACTCCTTGAATCTCTTGTTGCAATCATTTTCAGCTTCCCATTGGAGTCTCTCCTTGGATTTGTAACGTTCATGTGAACCCGATGTGGAATGCCCCAATGGTTGGGTTAATTCTTGGATGTGGTACAAGGCAGGGCTGTGGTTCTCTCTCATTTCTGCAATGCCTTTTTTGTAGGCTTTAACAAGACTTGGGTAATCCCATCCCTTGACAGCATAAATTTCCATCCCAATGCCATTTTCATCTGTCTCAAAACCCTTCAATGCTTTCGAAATACTTTCTTTAACTGTCTGATATTTAGTGGGAACAGATATTGCATAGCCATCATCCCAAACGGACACCGCCAATGGAATTTGAAGTACACAAGCCGCATTGACCGCTTCCCAAAAAACACCTTCTGATGTGCTGCCATCTCCTATATTACAAAAACATATTTCTTTGCCATTGCTAGAAAAAGGCGTAGTATTTCGTAAATTTTCGCTTTCACGGTATTTTTTTGAAGCAAAAGCCAAACCAACCGCCCTTGCCATTTGACCTCCTGTGGTAGAAATGTCAGAGGTAATATTGTAGCGGTTTTTCAAGTCCAACCATTTTCCATCTTTATCTATCAAAGGCGTAGCGTGGTGATTGACCATTTGGCGACCTCCCGAAAAAGGATCGTTGTTGGGGTCTGCATACAATTGTGCAAAAAAATCTTCAATTTTTGCCAAGCCCAATGCCAACAAAAGTGTATTGCCTCTATAATATTCTGCTCTAAAGTCTCCCTTCCGATAAGCGTGTGCCATAGCAACCTGCAACACTTCTTTTCCGTCGTCGGATACTCCAAACTTGGCTTTGCCCGTCAAGACCTCTCTGCGTATTTGAATACTTACTTCTCGACTGATACAACAGGTTTTATAATCATTTAAAATAGTGGTTTTAACTAAAAAATTTGGTGAAAAATTTTGCCCGACGGGTAGCTTTTGAAGGTCTATCGTTAATTCGGAGTCCATAAGTACTTGACCAATTTTGAATATTGAATGATAAATTTTGAATGAACTAAGAATCAATCTGTTGTCCAATTTTGAATGTTAAATTATTTTTGGTCAGTTTCTTAGTTGATGGTAATTGAACAAAATTCATTTACAAAAATAATTAATTGATAATGTGCGTTTTAAATTAAAAAACCATAGTTAATTAGCAAAAAGAATCAAAAAATTTGGCGCAAAGATACGATTTTTACTCCATATCGCATCCCACAAATCATGAAATCATATATTGATTTAGGCAAACTAAAATATTAAATTAGGCATTTCTGAAACATAATCTGTTCGCTTATACAGTATTGTTTGAATTTACATTTGAACTTTTAATTTGAATTTCCTTTAGCCCAATCTATACAAAAATTGTCAAAACACCCCCATAAATTATAATGTTCTGCAAAAAAACATAACTTTGTAAGTTAGCAACCAAAATATCCAGTCTCTTTGTCCAATAAATTGAATATGATTGACGTTTTAACAGCCAATAATACCCACCCCAAACCTATACAAACACAAGCTTTACCCTTGATGGAGCAGTTTTATACCGTTCAAGGCGAAGGCTTTCACCAAGGCAAAGCAGCTTATTTTATCCGTTTGGCGGGTTGCGATGTCGGCTGTCATTGGTGTGATGTAAAAGAATCGTGGAATGTAAACGAACATGGTCTTCAAAAAATTGAGGATATTGTTTCTGAAGCTATTAAACATCCCTCCGAAATAGTAGTTATTACAGGGGGTGAACCTTTGATGCACAATTTGGATGAACTATGTGTGAAATTGCAGGCAGCAGGCAAACAGACACATATTGAGACTTCTGGCGCACATCCGCTTTCTGGTTCTTGGGATTGGATTTGTCTTTCTCCTAAAAAATTCAAATTTCCCCTTCCCGAAGTAGTAAAAGCAGCAAATGAGCTAAAAGTGGTCATTTTTAACAAGTCTGACTTCAAGTGGGCTGAACAGTATGCCGCTATCGTGTCGCCTGATTGTCAACTATTTTTGCAGCCCGAATGGAGCAAAACACATCATAATATGCCTTTAATCGTTGACTATATAAAGAAACATCCTAAATGGCAGGTTTCTTTGCAGATTCACAAATACATGGAGATTCCGTAGTCTAATTTTGAATGAAAGAATTTTGAATAATAATCAGTTCATTCATTCAAAACTCAAAATTATAGAAAGCCCAAAGTTTTTCAGAACCCCTTCAATGCTTCCAAATGACCCGACTAAT
>JBMYXW010000431.1:0-3851 GCA_049608825.1 Chitinophagales bacterium | reverse complement strand
GTGCATTTTTCGCCATCTATAAATATTGTTCGTGACACGGATAAGGAGTTTTATTATATCCCTACTCCAAATGCCCAAAATGTATTCAATCAAATCATCAATGACTACAAAGTAGGCATTCATTCCTTTAGTATCATTGGTTCTTATGGCACAGGAAAGTCAGCTTTTTTGGTGGCTCTCACGCAGAATTTGAAAGATAAAGCAACTTACTTTGGTAAGCTAAACGGGCAGTTTGGAGATAAAAAGAAATTTCATTTTCTACATATTGTTGGAAAGCCACAGTCTTTTTTACACACATTAGGAGAAGAGTTAGGGCTAAAAAAAGATGAAATCTCTGCGAAAAATGTATTGAAAGCATTGGAGAAACTACACCAAAAAGTACAAGCTAAAAATGGGATTGTATGGATTATGGTGGATGAGTTTGGGAAATTTTTGGAAAAAGCAGCCAACAATCAGTCGGAAGAGGAATTATACTTTATTCAACAGTTGGCAGAATTTGTCAATGATGAAGAAAAAAGCATTGTCTTTCTCAATACTTTACACCAAAGTTTCAATACTTATGCTTCTAAACTCAATAGACAGCAGCAGAATGAATGGGAAAAAGTCAGCGGACGCTTAAAGGGAATTACCTTCAATGAACCCGTTGAACAGTTGCTTTATTTAGCAGCCAACTACCTCAAAGGAAGTATCAAAAAACACATTGTTGAAAAATCAGCTTTTGAACAATTGAATGAACTTTTCGACAAAACCAATGCTGTTCCTGTTTCGAGTGAAATTTCCCAACAAATTACACAGGAACTTCTTCCTTTTGATTTATTAAGTGCAACTGTTTTAACTCTATCCCTACAAAAATATGGACAGAATGAACGCTCTTTATTTACCTTTCTTCAAAGCAATGATTTATACAGCCTACAAAACTACGAACAGGAAAAGAATCCTTTTTACAATGTAGCTTGTGTTTATGACTATCTTCAATACAATCATTATCATACAATTGCATCCAAAAACAATCCCCATTATGCACAATGGGGAGCTATTAGAGATGCAATAGAAAGAATAGACGGTAGTTTCAAAACACATTCCTTAGAAGCCATAAAATTGATAAAAACGATTGGCTTATTGAATATTTTTGCTTCAAGAGCTGCAAAATTAGATGATGATTTTTTGGTGGCTTATGCTCAATTGGCATTGGGAATTGACAATGTTTCTGTTTTGATTGAAAAATTGGAGCGTCAAAAAATCATTCGCTTTGCCAAGTATCGCAATCAATATATTTTATTTGATGGCACAGACATTGACATTGATGAAGAATTACTAAACGCATCAAACAAAGTTCCGATAGTAGAGGATATTATTACACCTTTACAAAGTTATTTCAGTTTTCCTTATCTGCCTGCCAAGGCAGAACAATATCAAAAAGGAACGCCTCGATTTTTTGAGTTTCGCTTATCCAATGCACCACTGCGAAAAGACGAACAACCCAAAGGAGCAATTGATGGTTTTATCAATCTCCTTTTTTCCAAAAATCTCACTGATGAGGAAGTAATTAAACAATCCCAAAATACACAAGGAGCTATTTTGTATGGCTATTTCAATAATGTAGCTGCAATCAAGGAAATTATTTTTGAAATCAAAAAGACAGAATATGTCTTGACACAAGAAACAGTTAGTGAAGATAGAATCGCAAGACGAGAACTAACAAACTTGAAAAACTACGAGGTAGAGCAACTCAATGAGGCTGTTTTCAAACAGTTATTTAGTACCTCTAAAAATGTACAATGGATTTTCAAAGGAAAACGGCTCTCTATCTCCAATCGCACTCAATTTAACAAACAACTTTCTAAGATTTGCAAGAAAGTATATGAAGCGACTCCCATTTTCAAAAATGAGTTGGTCAATCGAGAGAAAATTTCTGGCTCGATTGCTACGGCAAGAAAAAAGTATTTTAAAGCTTTGACTCAACATTGGCAAAAAGAAAACTTGGGTTTTAGCGATACAGCTTTTCCTCCCGAAAAAACGATTTATCTAACGCTGCTCAAAGAAACGGGGATTCATCAACAAGGAGTAAATAATTTGTACCTTTTAAGAAAGCCAACAGATGTATCTTACAATGAACTATGGAAATTAGGCATAGATTTTTTGGAAAGTGCCAAAACAATGAAGAAAGGCATATCTGAATTTGAAAATAAACTCAAAAAAACGCCTTTCAAGTTGAAACAAGGATTTATCCACTTTTGGATGCCTACTTTTTTGTTTATCAAAAGAAATGATTTTGCTCTTTTTCAAAACAATCGTTTTGTACCTTTCTTGACACATGAGGTAATTGACCTAATTTATAGAGTACCTAATGAATTCAAAATAAAGAGTTTTAATGTGGAGGGAATTCGATTGGATTTGTTCAACAAATACAGGGAATTACTCAATCAGAAAACTACAGAAGAACTCAATCATCAAGGATTCATAGAAACTATCAGACCCTTCCTTACTTTTTACAAGGAATTGCCTGAATACACTAAAAAAACAAAACGTCTGGGTAAAAGTGCGCTACAATTGCGAGAAGCTATTGCAAATGCAAAAGACCCTGAGCAAACCTTTTTTGAGAAGTTTCCTAAAGCATTGGGCTATCACAGTCTTGAATTTCTGAAAGAATCGGATGAATCTTTGGCTGCTTATGTTCATCAATTACAAGCATCAATTAGAGAATTACGAACCTGTTATGAGGAGTTAATCAACCGTATTGAAGCCTGTTTTTTGAAAGATTTGGGATATACCAACATGGATTTTGCTAGCTATAAAAAGGTTTTGAAAAAAAGATATAAATCCATCAAAACACATCTTTTGCTTCCACATCAACGCATCTTTTTTGCTCGATTAACAGCTCCTTTAGAAGACAAAAATTCTTGGATTGGCTCTATTGTATCGGTATTATTGAAGAAGAATCTCAATCAGTTGAGAGATGAAGAAGAAGAATTGTTGTTGGATAAATTTGCAGCTACTTTTAGAGAATTGGACAATCTTTGTGATTTGCATGAATTGGATATTGATGATACCAAAGAAGAAATCTTAAAAATAGATATTACAACGCTCGATACAGGAACAAAAGCGCATCAGTTGAGGCTAAGTAAACAAAAAAGCAAAAGGGTTAATGCTTTAATCCATGAAATTGAAAAATCACTGGACAAAGATAAGGTCGTTAATCAAGCAGTTTTGATTAAGTTATTACAAAAACACATAAACTAAAACTATGACTAAGGTTAGGCACGTATTGGGTATATCTGGAGGTAAAGACAGTGCTGCTTTAGCTTTATACCTCAATGATAAACATCCCGAACTGGATATTGAATATTATACCTGTGATACGGGTAAAGAATTGGATGAAACCTACGAGCTTGTTGAAAAATTAGAACAACGTCTGGGCAAAAAAATTGTCAAACTACAAGCCAATAAGGATACCTTACATTCACCCTTTGATTATCTACTCAAAATAAAAGGCAATTATCTTCCATCTCATTTTTCGAGGTGGTGTACTCGTGAATTAAAATTGAAACCCTTTGAAGATTGGATAAAGGATGACCCTGTGGTATCTTATGTAGGTATCAGAGGAGATGAAGATAGAGAGGGTTACATTTCCAAAAAGAGCAATATACAATCTATCTTTCCTTTTCGTCGAAATATTTGGAGTGAAGATGTTATCAGTAAGGTTTTAGTGAATGCAAGTATCGCTCAAATCACCCAACTATATGAACAAATCTGCCCTACTGAAAATTTTCGTGCTATCCGCCCGTATTTAGAACAGCCTATTTCTTTTGAGTTTTCTCAAAAAAGTAAACTAGAAGCCCTTTTAGATGCAG
>JBMYXW010000430.1:0-3852 GCA_049608825.1 Chitinophagales bacterium | reverse complement strand
ACAAGAAATAGGTTCACTATGAATTTACTAGCTAAGTTTCGAGATATCGACACGCTCATTTTTGATGTAGATGGGGTATTTACAAACAGCAATTTGCTCATTACCGAATCGGGCGAATTGCTGCGAACGATGAATACCCGTGATGGGTATGCTGTAAAAAAGGCTCTGGAAGCAGGTTTGAGAATCGCTATCATCACAGGAGGAAGTTCGATGGGTGTGACAAGCCGTCTAAAGGGTTTGGGAGTTGTGGATATTTATGCAGGCATTCAACACAAAATAGATGCCTTTGACGAATACATTTTGACCTACGACCTCCAAAAATCGCAAATCTTGTATATGGGCGATGATCTTCCCGATCAGGAGGTGATGATGCAGGTCGGAATGCCTGTTTGTCCTTCGGATGCAGTGCCAGAAATCAAAGCTGTCAGTCAGTATGTTTCTCCATTGAAGGGTGGCTATGGTTGTGTGCGAGATGTGATTGAAAAGGTATTGAAATTGAGAGAACAATGGTTTTAAAACTCAAATTCAAGCTCAATTTTCAAATACAAAGTATTTGAAAAATTAGTTCGGTTCTTATCCTATTTTTCATTTTGATTCATTGCGATAGTAATGCAGCTTAATTTTCCTGAATATCCCATTATCACCAAAAAAGTAGGCAACAAAAACTATCTATTTGGTTTTGTTCGTCGAAAATATTTGTTGTGGACTCCCGAAGAATGGGTACGACAGCATGTACTTCAATTTTTGGTAAAAGACCGAGAGTATCCCAAGAGTTTTTTGGCTGTCGAAAAAGCTTTGAGGGTAAACACACTACTTCGTCGAACCGATGTGGTGGCTTACAATAAAAATGGTGCGCCTATTCTGATTGTAGAGTGCAAAGCTCCAAATGTCAAAATCACCCAACAGGTTTTTGACCAAATTGCGGCTTACAATATTTCCTTGAAGGTTGAGTATTTATTCATTACCAATGGTTTGGAGCATTTTTGCTGCAAAATTGACTATGAAACGAATAGTTATACTTTTATTGAAGATTTGCCGTACTTTAGTGAAATCAACAAATGAGGAAAAAGACCAATTTCCCCTATTGAACAACTATTTTCTTCGTCATTACTTTATCATCTTGAATAACCTGCAAGAAGTACAAACCTTTGTAATTTTCAGAAATGTCAATTTTTTGATTGTAGGCACCTTCAAAATCACCCAAGTTTTCTTCAAACACTACTTTTCCAGCCGTATCTGCAATTCGTACCAAAGTATTTCCACGTTCGGGCATGTCAAAACTCAAACTGAATTGTCCACGATTGGGATTTGGCGAAAAAGTCAAATCTTGTAGATTTAAGTTAGACATTTTTTCGGTAACTTGTTTATTCGCAGCCACTTTACCCTCTTTTTTCAAGGCATCATTCAGCATCACATTTTCCTCCTTTGCGGCATCCATCATCATGACTTTCACCCATGTTCTATTCCCTTCCATATCCTCTATTTCTACCTCATGAATAAAAACACGTTCCTCACCATCGACTGTCGTTCGAGTTGTTGTATTTGTGTTCGATTTAGTACAACTGGATTTGTTGTGACAATTTGACCAACTTTTGTGATTTTCTTGCTTATTGGCTTTCAAAGTTGCCCTTGCTTTTTCGGCTTTATTGTCTCTCCTAAATCTCAAATCAACTACATCTCCTGCTTCAAAATTTGCCAATTGTTTGACCAAATCTTGATGGCTATACACCTCCACTTTATTGACACTCAACAATACATCTCCTTGTTGTAATCCTGCTTCATCAGCAGCAGAATCCTCAATCACCTTTTTCAAATACAAACCTTCCACTTTGCGAATGTCGTTCTCTTCTGCAATACTGGCATCCATCGCCACCGCATATACGCCCAAAAGTGCTTTATTTGAATTCGTTTCTTTGGCTTTACTACTGCAACGATTTTGTTTGTGCATATTGTGATGACCATATCCATTTGAAGCATTCTCACCATACTTTTGCTTTTTATAAGCCAATACTGTTTCTTCATTGTAAGCCATCAAAATAGTCGAAGTCGTTTGAAGTGAGCCATCTCGCATATAATCAATCGTAGCTCCACCATTGACCTTCAATTTCTTCAATTCAGCCGTCAGGCTTTCCATCGTATTGGTTGCCATACCATTAATTTTCACAATCACATCACCTTCCTTCAATCCTGCTTTTTCGGCAGAAGTATTCGGAATCACTCCATCGACTTTCACACCTTCCATTTTCTGAGCCCTTGTTCCTTCCCCACTTACATCGATTGTTTCATGGTCTGTTAAGAATACCCCTAAAAATGGACGAGCCTCCTCATTTCGCTCCAATGTTGAAGCACGGGTTTCTCCACTAAATTCTCGGTCGATAGGAGCGGACGAATTTTGTGCCATTATTGAAGGGCTACTCAAAAATAAAATTGTTAAAACAAAAAGTAGTTGATAGGTTTTTGTTGCATTCATAAACTGTGTATTTATTTGATTGAAAATAATTAACTCACAGTTTCAAAGTTAACGCATTGAAGTCCTAAATTTCGTTAAGCGGTGGTTAAGGAAAGTTAAGGATTGTTAAGCGAAAAGCCCAACGTCTTCAAGTCCTCCCAAAAAACAGGGTAAGACTTAGTGACCACCATTGGGTTTTCAATCTTAAAAGCAGAACGCACCATTGCCAAAGGCGCAAAAGCCATTGCCATACGGTGATCATGATAGGTTTTCACCTCTATCAATTCTTCAATATTTGAAGGAGAAGAAGCGGAGTTTTCGGAAAAAGTCAAAACCCATTCATCGGCTTGTTTTTGTTGAAAAGAAATGCCAAACTTTGCCAATTCTTCCTGCAAAGCCGCTGTTCTATCCGTTTCCTTGATGCTCAAAGTCACCAAACCACTGAAAATTCCCTCAACCTTCAATCCTCCACAAACGACCGCCAATGTTTGGGCAATATCAGGACATTCCACAAAATCGTACTCAAAAGAAGTTAGTTCGCTTTTCTTTTTAGTCAAATGAACAACTTTGTCACCATAAACGGTTTCTACCCCAAAGGCTTGCATCATTTCAGGCAACACGCTGTCTCCCTGCAAACTCTCCGCCAACAAACCTTCCAAAGACAAATCTACTTCTTCCCCAAAAGCTGCCAAAGCATAGTGATAAGAAGCTGCGCTCCAATCTGATTCCACAAAAAAGGGCTTGGCTTGATAACTTTGAGAAGCTACAAAAATAGTTTGGTCATTCAACCATTTACTCTGTACTTCAAAGTTATTCATTATATTAAGTGTCATTGTTAAATAGGGCTTCGATACCAAATCACCCTTCAATTGCAGCTTCAAACCTTTTTGAAGTACAGGTGCAATCATCAACAAAGCCGATAAGTACTGACTACTCACTCCTGCATTGATTTCCACCTTTCCGCCTTCCATCTTTTTTCCTATCACCTTCAAAGGAGGATAACCATCATTTTCGAGGTATTCAATATCGGCTCCCAAAGTCCGCAAAGCATCCACCAACACAGCAATCGGTCGCTGTTTCATGCGTTCTGAACCTGTCAAAATCCATTCACCTGATTTATTGGAGAGATAAGCGGTCAAAAATCGCATAGTCGTGCCTGCTGCTCCTACGTCAATCGTTGCAGCAGTTCCCTGCGCTTGTTGTAGAGCTTTCAACATCGCTTTGGAATCATCCGAAGTAGAGAGATTTTCTATTTCAAAATCCTCACCACACAGTGCTCTAATTATCAATACTCGATTGCTGATACTTTTAGAACCATCCAATTTTATAGTTCCTTTTATATTTCTATCACTTTTGCTGATTGTATAAGACATATTCTCGTTTTAGCTATTTATCTAATTTTT
>JBMYXW010000429.1:0-3855 GCA_049608825.1 Chitinophagales bacterium | reverse complement strand
CTCCTAAATGTAATTTTTTAGCAGCCTCTGCGCCAAGAAGCGGCGTTAGATTACAACAACTTCAAGAAATACAAAGAATTTTACATACACATAATATGCGAAAGTATGTCAATGATTGTGTATTTTCTCCAAATCCGATAACAGTTTCTGTCGATGAAACATGGAATTATGATATTAAAATGTACGAGGATATTGTTGTAGAGTCAGGTGCAACTCTAACTATTTCCTGCACCGTCCGTATGCCCGACAATGCTCGTATCATCGTAGAACGAGGCGCAAAACTCATCCTTGACGGAGGAAGCATCACCAATGCCTGCGAACCCGACCCTGCCAACAACATCACGGGAATGTGGGGCGGCATACAAGTTTGGGGAGGCAATACACAAACCCACCTAAGCAACAATACTGGACAACTCATCAGCCCTGCCGAACTATTGGGAACAGGAGCAGGCAGCTATCCACAAGCCTTGACCGACCACGGAGTCGTTGTATTGACCAATAGTGCACGATTGGAAAATGCAGTGACGGCAATTTCCACCAAAAATCAAGGGGGAGATGCTACTTTTCATGGAGGAATTGTGTACGCCGAAGACAGTGAGTTTTTGAACAATGGGCGAGCAATCATCAGGAATCTATTGTTTTGGGGATGATTTGTTCGATATTTACGACAACAACTTCCAAGACTTACATGGAGGTATCTTCTCCTCTCGTACCCAAGGACTGCCGAACGATATTTGGGGGAATACAGTGAGAGATGGAAATTTTGCCATCAGTGCTTTGGGCGACAACAACAATCTCTTGATTACCTGCAACGATATGGACAGAATGAACTTTGATATTGGTGTATTCAATGATGGAATGTTTGGTTCTATAAATCCCGTTCAAGGAGGTGCGCCAAATCCAGATAATAACAACCCTGTAACCCCCACTATTGCAGGAAATTTATTCTCTGATTTTGTGACCTGTCCTTTTCCCGATACCCATGTCACCAATGCCAACAATGAAGACAATGCCTATTTTAGGTATATTTTCAGCAGTGACAACTTGAGATGGGTGCCAAGATGTATTACCGACCAAACCTTTAATCCCACATTCAATTTTCAATCCAATATTATTCTACAGGAAAATGAAAACTACAACGATTGTGGTTCAAATGGCGGTGGTGGTGGAAGCCCACAAAGAGGCGTTCCTATGGGTTTTTACAATCCCTGTACCAACAAACCCTGCTTGGCAGATATGGCAACCTATATCAGTGCCGAGGAACAGCCTTTGAAGGACGGAGATGCCCAAAGCTTGAAAGATGCCATCAACAATGCCCCTACAAGTGCAGCTACCAAAACGGCTTTGTTGGATGAAAGTCCCTATCTTTCGGATGAAGTTTTGACAGCGACCGTCAATCAAACAGCTATGGCAGAAAACGATGCCAAAGATGTATTGATAGCCAATGCTCCTTTGAGTCCTACAGTATGGACAGTAATTGATGACCGACAACCTGCTTTTAACAGTGGTACAATCACAGCGATTCAGCAGGCTGCAAATCCAAGAAGCCTTTCTACTCGTCAGGCATTACAGGATTGGATAACAACTGTCACCCACAAACGCAATACTGCCCTATACGACATGTTGGAAGGACACATAGCAGTGGACAATTGGTTGGCTGCATTGGATTTGTTACAGCATGAAACCACAGACGACGCTCATCAGTTATCGGTTCGTTTGCATTTGGCAAATGGAGACCTCAGCAGTGCAAGTACCTTGCTAAATTCCATGCACAGCCTCACTTTGGACAATACCTACTTCAGAGACCTACAAGCACTCTACATTACTTTGCAGCAAAATGGAAAAACCTATTTTGACATGACGACTGCGGAAGAAACAATGGTGCGAAACATCGCCCACTCCAATACCAAAACCGCCGCCAAAGCCAAGGGTATTTTGACTTTGGTGACAGGTGAACCTTTCTCCTTGTTCATTCCAAGTTTGCCCAATTCTTCAAGGAAACACTTCAACGGGATGTGGGAGACTGAGCAAAGCATGTTAAGCCTACAACCCAACCCCAACCGAGGAGCTACTTTGCTTCAATTGAAAGAAGGTTTGGTAGGAGAACAAATTGAAGTCGTGATTTACGACCTTCAAGGCAAGCAATGGCAAAGCCACCGATTTGAACCCAATCAACAAAGTCAATGGGTGGCGACAAATGATTTGCCTGAGGGCATGTATATTTGTGTGCTGAAAGTCAATGGAAAACAGAAAGAACAAGTCAAAATGGTGGTCTTGAAATAATTACCCTCCTTGTACTTCAAAAACATCTATTGGGCTTATCAAAGTTTCAATGGGTGTTTTGTTTTTTGTAAGCCTTTTTCACAAACACAAATATCATGAAAAACAGTATTTTACTTTATACATACCGCCTCTGCATTTTTTTACTTTCTTTGTCCACAATTTCAGCTCAAGTCAATACCTTCTCTAATATTATTGATGTAACAGGACCAGGAGGGATTTTTTCAGATTTACCTGAACAAGTAGTTCCTTTGGAAAATGGAGATTTTATAGTATTAACTCAAAGTCGTTATCCCGATGAAAACCATAATTTTGTAGGGGGAATTTCCTTAACTAAAATAGATGAACAGGGAGACGTACTTTGGAAAAAACTCTACAAATCACCAACAGCACCTTATTTTCTGTACCCTGCTGATTGGGGTTTGCTGCCTTTAAAAGATGGAGGATTTATGATGGCAGGGAGCAACTATACCGAAACGACAAATGAAGATATGTTTTTAATGCGCTTGGATTCTGCAGGCAATGAATTGTGGTTCAAACGTTATGGAGGAGCAAACTGGGAAAGAGGCAGAACATCGGGTATTTTGCAGGGAACAGAGGAGAATATTCTTTTTTTGGCGGAGAGGGGCATTTACAACGACTTGCCTTCTTGGGATATGTATTTGGTCAATTTTGATAAAAATGGGAAAATGCTTTGGTCGAAAACTTATGGTGGAGATGATTTTGACATTAGTGGTACTATCAATTGGGACAAAGATGGAGGGCTTATATTGGGAGGACACAGTCGCAGCTTCACTTCAGATGGAAATGGGGATGCCATTGTTATCAAAACTGATAGTATAGGGAATATACTTTGGCAGAAAAGCTATGGTACTTCTGGTTATGATTCTCGTGGGCGTGTTTATCCCAGTAAACACAGAGAAGGCTATATTTTCCATACCTATTTTGATACACTTATGGTAGAAGGCCAGTTAGAACCCACTGTTTCATTTTGGTACGGCTTAGATGCTCAAGGAGAAATATTGTGGGAACAGCATTTTGTGGATAAGCAGTTCAAAGCACCTGATGACTTTGTAGAATTGGAAGATGGCAGCATTGTTATTGTGGGTTTCGATGAAAATGTACCTCAAATTCCCGATGAAGAAAATATTTATTGGATTCGAGAATCCTATGGATGGATGGCAAAATTGAGTTCGGAGGGCGAACTCTTGTGGGAAAAACACTTCTACGACGACCGAGCGATTACACCTGTGATGGCATTTAGAGATGTGGAATTGACCAATGATGGTGGCTTGATAATGACAGGGCAGATTTGGAATAGAAATGAAATATATGTAGAGGAGTTGGACAGCACCTTTGCCATCTTCAACCGAGATATATGGGTGGTCAAAACCGACTTAGACGGATGTATGTACCCCAATTGTGGGGAGAGCGATATTGTTTATGTGGACATTCCACAAGTGGAAAAACCTATTTCAGTAGGAGAAGTGCCCCTTTTTCAGGTATTCCCCAATCCTGTTCGCCACAAAGCGCAGTTGTATTTTCCGAATACCCAAATCTTGAAGGGTAAGGAAG
>JBMYXW010000428.1:0-3863 GCA_049608825.1 Chitinophagales bacterium | reverse complement strand
AAAGCAGTAAAAAGTTTTACTTTAAATATTGAAAGTAAAGATGTTACCAACGATTTTATTGATAGTATTAATAACATTTTAACTCAAAACGAAGGCAAAATTAATTTTTAAGCTTCTTCAAACTGAAGCTGTTTTCAGTTTGAAAAACTACGCTATTTATGAAAACACACATTTTGATTACAGAATTTTTAACAACCCTTGAAAGGTTTGTCAAGACTTAGAAAACTTCGTAAAAGGAATTTGTTTCTTCAAACAATCCACCAAAAAATTGCGGCGATTTCCGTTCACAATAAAAACTTCAATTCCAGCTTTGGTACAGATTTTCGCTGCTTTAATTTTGGAAGTCATACCACCTGTTCCCAAACCATTTGATTTTTCTTCAATATAAGTGTTCAAAACAGAAAAATCGGTGACATTTTCAATGAATTGTGCTTCTGGATAGAGGTGTGGATTTTGGTCGTATAGACCGTCAATGTCCGAAGCCAAAACCAATTTTTTTGCCTTGATGAGTGTGGCTACTTTGGCAGACAATTGATCATTGTCACCTACAATGATTTCCTCGACTGAGACCGTATCATTTTCGTTGATAATGGGTAAATAACCATGCTTAAGCAATTCTGCAATGGTATTGAAGGTGTTTGTCTTGGAGTTTTCACTCTCAAAATCACGATAAGTCAACAAACATTGGGCAATTTTCAAACCAAAGTCACTGAAAATTTCATAGTAAATTTGCATCAATTTGGGCTGACCAATGGCAGACATGGCTTGTTTGGAAGACACAACATTTTCCCATCCCTTGATGTTGATGAACTGTTTGGCGGTAGCGATTGCGCCAGACGACACCAATACTATCTCGTAATCTTGTTGAAGAACAAGCAGTTGCCGTGCAATATCCTCGATTTTGCCTCTTGAAATTCTTTGGGTGCCTGCGGTCAGTGTTGAAGAACCGACCTTCAAGACAATTAGTTCTTTTGTTTTAGTTTCCATTATTATCTCGTTTGACCATTTCCATAAACAAACCACTTATTACTCACCAATTGCGCCATACCAACGGGGCCTCTAAAGTGCATTTTCTGGGTGCTAATGGCTATTTCTGCTCCAAAACCAAACTCACCACCATCCGTAAATCGAGAAGAAGCATTGTGAGAAACGACTGCACAATCTACTTTTTGCTGAAAAGTTTCAGCTATTTTTTGGTCTTTGCAAACAATCACTGCTGTATGCCCCCCAGAATATCGGTTGATTTTTTCAATTGCCTCACTCATATTTTCACAAGTAGAAAACAATATTTTGGCGGCTAAAAATTCTTCAAAGAATAGGGACTCTCCTTCAATTTTCTTGACGGTTGTATAAGTATTACTCAATTCATCTGTTCCAAAAACTTCAATACTCTCATTTTTGATTTGCTGCAATAATAAAGATAGTTTTTCATGCAATTGGGGAATGTTTTTATTGAAGAAGACCTTATCCAAAGCATTGCAGACACTCAACCTCTGTTTACCATTCAAAATCAAGTTTGTCGCCATTTCAAAATCTGCATCATTGTGGACATACATAAAATTATTGCCTCGACCACTGACCAATACAGGAACTTGTGTGTTGGTCTTGATAAATCGAATCAAACGCTCTCCACCTCTCGGAATGATAAGGTCAAAACGATGGGTGTTTTCCCGAATCATTTTTTGAGCATCCGTTCTATTCATGTCCAAATATTTTACTTTTGAAGCCTCAAACTGATTGTTTTCGAGTGCTTTGTGCCAAAGAGATACCAAACATTTATTGGTGTTTTTAGCTTCTTTTCCTCCTTTCAAATAAATGGTGTTTCCTGCTTTGAAGGCACTCACTGCTGCTTCAATCGTCACATCGGGTCGAGATTCGTAAATGATGAGAATATTGCCAAACGGAACAATTCTATTTTGAACCAACATTCCGTTTGGATGCGTGTATTCATACAAGATTTTGCCCTCTGGGTCAGGCATTTCCATTACATTCCGAACAGCCGATACCATGCTCATTACTTTCTTTTCATCCACCTTCAATCTGTCTCTCAAGGTATCGTCAATACCTTCGGCTTGCTGCATATCTTGTTGATTGGCAAGCAGGATGTCTTCTTTGTGTTGAATCAGCAAGTCCGCCAATTCTTTCAATACTGTATTTTTGTTCATTACTTATGAGAACTTATTTTTAAGCATGCAAAGGTAAAGCAATTTAACAATAGTCAAAAAATAAATCTTGATTTAGACTTTTGTAGTTTTTCTTTAGAAATTTTCCATCGTAATAAAAAACCAATATCCTTCAATAAATAAACTACAAAAGTCTTCATCCCAAATCAGGAAATTATTTTTTAAGCCTTACTTAGCAGAAAAAAATCTAACTTGTCAATATGAATAGGAATACAGCAAAGGGAGAGAATAAAAAAAACAAATATGGTCAATACTTCACGCCTGATTTTGTTGCAGATTTTATGGTGTCACTGGCAGACGTTCATACAGAAGCCAAAATATTAGAACCTTGTTGTGGAGAAGGCGTTTTTTTAGAAGCTCTCCAAAACAAAGGTTTTCAAAATATAACGGCTTATGAGATTGATCACAATTTAGCAACAGAATACGATTTTGTAAAATACGAAAGTTTTGTTTCTGCAAAAATGGAACGCAAACATGATTTAATCATTGGCAATCCGCCTTATATCCGATGGAAAAATTTGGAAGTGGAACTAAAAGAGGAATTGGCTACAAACCCTCTTTGGGTTCAGCACTTCAATAGTTTGTGTGATTACCTTTATATTTTCATTCTCAAATCCATAGAATCTTTGGAGGAGAATGGACAGTTGATTTTTATTTGCCCTGAATATTGGATGAATACAACTCATTCTATTGGTTTGCGGAATTACATGGTAGAGCATGGATATTTTGAAAAAATCTATCACTTCAATGAAACGCCTATCTTCAATAAGGCAAGGGTTTCGGTTGTTATTTTTAAGTATGTCAAATCGCAAAAGGCTAAACACACACACATTGAAGTTACGAAATACTACAAAAATAAGCCTTTAAATCTTGCTATTTTGGCTGCCATTAAAAATGGAGTGCCTCAAAATTCTGATATAAAACATTTTTTTGTCAAGCAGTTTGAGTTAAACAAAAGGTGGCTTTTGATTCCAGAAGTGGAAGTTTTGGAGCTTCAAAAATTTGAAGAAATTTGTGTGGATTCCGCTGCAAAAAAGTACCCAACCATTGGTGATATTTGCGAAATTGGCAATGGTATGGTCAGTGGTTTGGACAAAGCTTTTCGATTGCAGAAAGGACAAATTTTCAACAAAATAGAAAAGAAGCACATCATTGAAGTGATCAAAGCCGCACACCTCCAACCTTTTGCTTATACTCAAACCACGAAGTATATTTTTGTGAATGAGCTAAAAAAGGAAGGTAAATTGAAGGAAGATTTTCCAAACTTCTATGAAAAATTGCAGCCTTACACAGAAAAACTCATTCAACGTTATCAATACAATCGAAAGATAGATTATTGGCAATGGGTATTTTTGAGAAATTACAAGCTGTTTAGTTCTGACCAAGCAAGAATTTTTGTTCCTGGCAAAGAGCGGATTTCCAACAAAGATTACTTTCGATTTGCGTATGTAGAAAGGGGCATTTTTCCTACTCAAGATGTAACTGCCCTTTTTTTGAAGGAAGATACAAAAGAAAGTATTTATTATGTTTTGGCTTTTTTGAACAATCGCCGAGTTTTTAATTGGTTGAAAAACAAAGGAATTGTGAAAGGAAGCATTGTAGAGTTTTCAGAAAAACCGATTGCAAGTATTCCATTCAAAAGAATAAACTGGGCAGATACATCAGAAGTGAAAATACATG
>JBMYXW010000427.1:2102-3864 GCA_049608825.1 Chitinophagales bacterium | reverse complement strand
AAAAGCTCCAATCCTGTAAACCAACATGGAGGGCGGATTTTGCATTTGGGAATTTTGGAGAAATAGCAGTTACAACATTTTTTTGTAGTTTCTACTCCAATTACTTATCTTAGTTGAATGGCTTCAAACTGTTTCTACTGCAATGCACTCCAAAAAGCCCTAAAAGGCAACAACTTCTGCTCCAATAGTGGAGACCAACTTCCTCATGTGGGCAACAATGCTTTTTATATTCGCGCCAACAACATGCAGTCTGGACAACACCTTTCGAGATTGACCATTCGTTCAGTCTTTAATGGCTATCAATACCACGAAGTAGAAGGCAAAGAACATCTTGTGGATGCCCATAAATATTTGGTGGTCAATGAGGGACAATCTTATTGCAGCGAAATCCACACCGAAAAACCCATTGAAGCCCTCATCATAGCCTTTCGTTCTGGTTTTTTGGAGCAAGTACATTATGGAATGAGAACAAAGGAAAAACAATTGTTGGACAACCCCTTGAAAGAAGACTTCGATGTCATAGGTTTTTTTGAAAACACTTATTCCGCTTCAATAGATGTGCAACAAATCTTTGAGCAGATACGAATGACCATCCTCCAACAGTACAGAGATACTTTGTTTTTGGAAGAATTGTTTGTGGCTTTGCTTCAAAAAATGCTGGAGAAACACAGGTACGTTTTAGGAGAAATCCAACAAACTTCGAGCAGAAAAACGGCCACCAAAATCGAACTGTACAAACGCATCAGCACTGCCAAAGACTTTATGGATGCCCATTGCATGAATGGTTTATCCCTCGATAGAATCAGCCAAGTCGCCACCTTATCCCCCTACCATTTCCTACGAACCTTCAAAGAGTTCTACGGACAAACTCCCCATCAATACCTCACCCAAGCCCGACTTCAATATGCTCACTACTTGCTTCAATCTTCTTCTAAAACGATAGGCGAAATTAGTTTGGCTTGTGGTTTTGAAAGTCACAGTTCTTTTGGGAGGGTTTTTAGGCGGTTTTGGGGATGTAGTCCATTGGAGGTGAGAGAGTAGTTGATTTTGTAATTTCTTTTTTTGTTGTATGTCATATTGGAAATATCTCGTTTTTAGTTTCGACTCATTTGGAATCATGAATTAGTTTTTAAAAAGAACTAAATAACCACCAATTCTTCGACAAAACCAACAGATAATTCCTTTTCATACCCTTGATTGAAAAAACGAAAATCTGCTTTCTTCAAAGCAGCCGATTGAAAGAAATCATCAATCGCACACTGCAATTTCCAAAAACGCAAGTTGCCATTAATTTTGCTGTTATCTATCTCGGTTTTGCTGTGGTAATATTGAAGAGCAGCATACAATTTTTCATTGACCACCTCCGCTTTTACCACCTCGTTTCCCCCTACTTTAATATACAAATCAGAAGGCAACTCTATTTTTAGCAGCAACTTATCTATGTCCAATTTTACCAAATTAGAGTGTGTCAAATAAGTTGTCGCAGCTTCTTCGTTGTCTTCAAAAGCATACTCTACAGCCGTTTCAAGTATTTGATTCAAAGTGTTGGTCAATTTTAAGAATTGAGCCATACCAATCGCCTTTTCACTAAATGTCGTACTTTCAAAACCGCAAGTCAAAATCGTTCCATTGTTTCGGAGTGAAAGCATCAAATCTTCGGCATCGACATTGTATATATCTGCAATACCATTTTTGCCCAAAATTCCTTCAATCACAGCCTGGTTGACCATATTGTCTTCAGCGACCAGTACTTTGAGTGGGA
>JBMYXW010000427.1:0-2092 GCA_049608825.1 Chitinophagales bacterium | reverse complement strand
GATAGCTTCGAGATTCTTCATTTTTGGAGACATACAACAATGCCCCTTCTTCAAAATCCAAATCATCGGGCGGCAACATTTTGTAAAATCCATCTTCTTCGTTGTCGATAGTCCAGTTTCGTTTTTGGAGGTAGGTGAGTATATTTTGGAGTTTGATGTTATTTTTCATGTTTAATATTGTTTACTTTTAAAGGTCAAATAAGCAATGACTGTTCAAAAATTACTTAAAAAAGTAATCAAAAATTTCTGGAAAAGAGGAAAGTGTAATTCGATTAGATTTGGGAATATGAATGCGTGTTTTGTATTTGTTTGGTGACTTTTTTGCATCCTCTTTTGGATAATACCAAAACGCAAACTTCTTGATGATTAGTTCCTCCTCTTTCACAATTATCCAGTCATCGGGTTCGTTAGGAAGAATAAACAAAATGACAATCAAGGGAGTCTCACTCCGGTCATTCTGTCTAAAATCCCGACAATCAATCAAATCATTGAAGTTTTTGACCTCCAAATCGTATCTAATAGTGTCTTTGTCCACCACAACTTGACTCATCGTAGTGGTCTTTAACTGAACATGAATGCTTTTTCCCGCCCCCAAAAATCGTTTTCTCTGATTCCGATGAAGAATAAACGGAAATTGTATGGTGACATCCACTCCCAAGTCCAAATTTTCGTCTCTGACAAGGCAACCCAATCTACTCGCAATGGCGAATAGAAAGGCTTTTGAAAGCTGTTCTTTGATTTGTTCGACAGTCATATCATGCTATTTTTTGCAGTATTCCATTAAAGCATACGAGTTTCAATGGGTGCAAATATAGCATAAAAAATTAATTACCTCAATTATTGAGGTAATTTTTCGATAAAAAATGAATGTTTTACAATTTTGTAGCCGACTATCTTCAATATTTTGTCAATTGTAAGCGGGTTTATTCTTCGACCTGTTTCAATGCGTTGAAGAGTAGCCATCCCCACTTCACATCTGATGGCGAACAATTCTTGTGAGTCGCCCAAAGCCTTTCGTTCTTGTCGGATGAGTTGACCAATTTCGGAATAGGAATACTGCTGCATGGAATGATGATTCTGTTAACTTCAATAAAAATGATGAAGTTAGGGGATTTTTCACTTAAAAATAGCAATATCCGCATAACTCCCCATCTTTCCCTTTTCTATTTTTACTCCAACAAACAAGTCATCAACCAAAAACAAACAAACATGACTCTAAAAGTAGTCCAAATAGGTATGGGACCTTTAGGCATCAAAGTAGCGGATTTCATTGCCCAGCGCAAAGGCATACAAACCGTAGCCGCAGTTGACAAAAACCCTGCTTTGATAGGGAAATCATTGCACGACCTTAAAAGCAATCTTGACAATCAAACTTTTATTTATCAAAACTTGGCAGAAGCCATTGAAGTAGCCAAACCCGATTTAGCGATTTTAACCACTGTTTCGGATATGGAGTGTGTCACTCCACAAATCGAAGAAATCGTTGGTTTTGGGATTCCCGTAGTCACTACCTGTGAAGAATTGAGCTATCCGTGGGAAACCAATGCAATATTGGCAAATCGCATGGATGAAGCTGCAAAAAAACACAAGGTTGCAGTAGTCGCAACGGGGGTAAACCCTGGCTTCATGATGGATGCTTTGCCTACTTTTTTGACCGCTGTTTGTCAAAATGTAGAACGGATTGAAGTTCGACGGTTTCAAGACGCAACTTATCGACGAGTTCCCTTTCAGAAAAAAATAGGCGCAGGTTTGAGTCTCGAAGAATTTGAGGAACGAAAAGAAAACGGTACATTGAGGCATGTTGGACTCGCTCAATCCATGCAGTTCATTGCCCACAAAATGGGCTGGAAACTCGACAAAGTGGAAGACATCATTTCACCCGTTATTGCCTCCGAAGACATTACCGCAAATGGCAGTATGGCGATTCCCAAAGGCAATGCCACAGGCGTTTGTCAGATAGGAAGGGCTTATGTCAATGGTGAAGAGAAAATCAAGGTAACCGACATCAAATTTGAGAACGACAGTCTCACTATTCAGATGCCTGTCTTTCTTTCCTACTTCAGAATGATCAATACGGCCGAAGGAATGACGG
>JBMYXW010000426.1:0-3866 GCA_049608825.1 Chitinophagales bacterium | reverse complement strand
GTTTGCAGCAAGAAAACTTGGCTCGAACGATGTTTCCTGTTGGTCAATTTCACAAGCCACATATTCGCCAAATGGCAGTGGATATGGGCTATCCCGAATTGGCTAAAAAAGCGGAGAGCTACGAAATATGCTTTATTCCCGACAATGACTACCGAGGTTTTTTGAGCAGAAGAGTAGAGGGATTGGAGAAGAAGGTGAATGGCGGCAATTTTGTATTGGCGGATGGAACTGTGGTCGGACAACATCGAGGTTATCCTTTTTATACGATTGGGCAACGTCGTGGATTGGGAATTGCCTTGGGCGAACCGATGTATGTCACCCGAATTGTACCCGAAAGCAATACCGTGATTTTGGGGCAAGTGGAAGACCTCAATCTCAATGGAATGTTGGTCAGAAACATCAATATGGTGAAGTACCCTGATTTAGGAGATGGAATGGATTCGGTGGTCAAAATTCGCTCTCAACATTCTGGGGCACCTGCTTTTGTCGAAAAAGATGCCAACAGTGATATGGTGAAAGCTACCTTCAAGACACGGGTAGATGCGATTGCACCTGGACAATCAGCGGTGTTTTATGATGGCGATGATGTGATTGGTGGAGGACATATTTGGGAGAGTTTTGAGGTGGAATAAATCAAGTATTTTGAATACGCTGTATCAAATTTTTTTTCGTAATTTGTTTCTGTTCAAATCTCAAAATGTATGACCTTAGATGTTCCCAATATTCTTGGTATCATAGGCGTAAGCGGAATTTTGGGTGCTTACTTTCTCAGCCTTTTCCGCAATCTTCCAACAGATGGCTACCCTTATTTGGTGATGAATTTTGTTGGAGCAAGTTTGGCTTGTATTTCATCAGTGTTGATTGAATATCTGCCTTTTGTGATATTGGAAGGGACTTGGGCGGCGGTTTCGTTGGTAGCTTTGGTGAGAAAGATTAGGAGGCATTGAAGAAAAGAAAAAGACAAGTTCCTTTCAGATATTCAAAATTCTCCAATCACAAACTCCACCAATTTCTCCTTCTGTGCCTCTACCGTAAAACGCTCCCGATAATCTTTCAAAAACACCTCCTTGTCCAGCATATTTTGATGGCGATTTTCATAAACAAAAGCTAATTTTTGGGCGAGTGCTGCAATACTTTCCGACTCAAAAACCCAACCATTGAAGCCATCGGTGATGATTTCTTTCAATCCACCTGCATCAGAGCAAACAATCGTACTTTGCTGCATCAATGCTTCAACTGCAACATTACCAAAACCTTCTGCAATTGAAGGAATGACCACTACATTTGCCAAACGTAAAAAAGAAAGTAGTAGTGGATTGGGAATGAAATCGGTAAAAAGGAAGTAGTTGCTTAAATCGGCAGTTCTAATTTCTTCCTTTAATGCAGGAATAGATCGACCACCTCCTGCAAAAACAACTCTTACCTCACCCACTTTCCATTGATATTTTTGCTTCAATTCTTGAAAAGCGGCTATCAACAAACGATGTCCTTTCACTTCTGCTAATACTCGTCCTGGCAACACCATTAAAAATTCGACAGATTTCAATTCGTGGTTTTGTAGATATTGAAGTGCAAGACTAGCATCGGTTCTATTTTCAGCTACGACATTGTGAATGATTTTGGGATTGCGAATGAATAGGTGTTTTGAAATGTTGTCAAAGGCAGCTTGGGAGACGAAGATATTGCCCGTGTCTGTTCTTCTGGCGAGCTGGTTATTGAAGCGGTTAAAAGCTTTTTTTCCTAAAGTGTCTAAAGGATTCTCCTTATATTGAATGGCTCGGTGATAGTTGAAAAGTTGGAAGCTCGTGTTTGTTTTGTTGGTGAATTGCTGGCGTATTTTGACAAGTCGCATTACGAAGTGGGAGAGGGGCAATTGTGCAATAACGTGGGTGATTTGGCGTTTTTGGAGTAATTGGAGCAAAGGAGATACAAGCGAAAAGCATTTCTTTATGGCATTGAAAGTCAGTGAATCGTATTCAAAATGTAGCACTTCAATGCGATTTTTGGGAAAACGAATGGGGATGGGAAATTCATGTATTTCACTCAAAACCACTAAATAGACTTCAATACCTGCTTGATGTAGATAGTTTATTTGCTGAAGCGTTTGGATTTCTGCTCCACCAAAAGCCATTGAAGGAATGACTTGAAGTAGGGTGATAGAGGGGTTTGGGGATATTTTTTTCATATTAATCTCACAATTTAATATATCTTTGTGTGCTTTTTGGCAAAATAATAATTTTCACTTTAATTATATCGAATACCTATGCTTGAGTTTGCAATAGAGATTCTCAAATATTTGATTCCTTCTTTTGTGGTTTTTTTGACCGCTTATTTTGTCTTGTCAAAGATGCTGGAAAATGGTTTGAAGCGGCAAGAAATAGAGAGAAGAATGGAACAACGCAGTCAATCTTTGCCGATTCGATTGCAGGCTTATGAACGATTGGCTCTTTTTTTAGAACGAATCAGTCCTCAACATCTTTTGTCGAGAAATCAAGGTGATTTTGCAACGGCTCCTGAACAGCATATTGTTTTGATTCAGAGCGTGAGAATGGAGTTTGAACACAATATTACCCAACAGGTGTATGTTTCTCGAAAGGTTTGGCTGGTCGTCAAAGCAGCAACAGAAGAAACGATTACGATTATCAACCGAGTAGCGGGTTCTTTGCCGAGTGAGGCTTCGGGACGGGATTTGATTCGAGCAGTTTTTGAGTATGTGATTGAATCAGAGTCGAGTCCAACAGAGGATGCGTTGTCATTGTTGCAGCAGGAAGCGAAGGAGTTGTTTTGATTTTGGAAGTAAGATGTAAGACGCAGGAAGTACGATAAAGACTATAAAATATGCAAAACCGAATCACCAAATTGTTTGAGAATAAGGGCGATAAAAAGGTGTTGTCCATCTTTTTTACCGCAGGTTATCCGCAATTGCAGGATACGGCAAGGATTGTTGAAGCATTGGAGGAAGCAGGAGCGGATATGATTGAGATTGGTATTCCGTTTTCTGACCCGATTGCAGATGGACCAACGATTCAGCATAGTTCGGAGGTGGCACTTCAAAATGGGATGAGTTTGTCGCTTTTGTTTGAACAGTTGAAGGACATCCGAGAGAGGGTAACGATTCCTTTGTTGTTGATGGGTTATTTGAATCCTGTGGTGCAATATGGTGTGGAGGCGTTTTGCCGAAAGGCGGCTGAGATTGGGATTGATGGAGTGATTTTGCCCGATTTACCCATCGAAGAGTATGTGGAATCCTACAAATCTTTGTTTGAAGCACATCAATTGTCAAATATTTTATTGATTACTCCACAGACTTCTGACCAACGCATTGATTTTATTGATGGTCATACTGAAGGCTTTATTTATGTGGTATCGGATAACAGTACAACGGGTAAAATAAAAGAGGTGTCGAATACGCAGGAAGCGTATTTTCAGAGAATTGTAGATAAAAAACTAAAAAATCCTTTGGTGATTGGCTTTGGAATCAAGGACTATAATAGCTTTTCGAGAGCCTGTCGATTTGCGGATGGAGCCATCATCGGAAGTGCATTTATCAAGGCATTGAAGGAGTTAAATAATATAGAAGATACGACAAAATTGTTTATTCACGATATTAAATTTGGAAAATCCCTAAAAACTGCTTAAATTTTATCGTCTTTTATTTTATTGTTTTTATCCATTTATTGTTATGAAAACTGCTCCTAACTCACTCCCAACATGCTATCTTTTTGATTATGGAAGATTGCAAAGAAGCTTTGACAATGAAATGTCGGATTTGGTTGAACGTTCTTTTGTTTACAAAGGAAAGGCTCACTTTGAAGGCAGTTTGTATGATGTAGGTAATTTTCCTGCTGCCATTTTTGCAGGTCGTC
>JBMYXW010000425.1:0-3873 GCA_049608825.1 Chitinophagales bacterium | reverse complement strand
TCAATTCTCTGGCAGTAGGCGAAACGGCTACAATGGATTTGGTAGCCTTCACCCTACACGCTACCAACATTCGCATGGCTTTTGCAGAAGTTGTTGCAGCCGACCAGACCGACTCTGATTCTACACCTGCCAATAATACAGTTACTTATCCCTTTGAAGATGATGAGGCACAGGCAAGTGCTGTTGGTATTTCACAGACGGTAGGTGATTTAAGGATTGCTGTCACCACGAATCAAACCGAATTTTCAGTAGGAGATTGGGTACATTATACTGTAGTCCTATTCAACGAAAGCTCTAACCCAACTGGTCCTTTTATCGTAAAAGCCAACCTTTCTGATGGGCTTCAACCCGTAAGTTTTGGCGGAAATGGCTTTTTTGATATGAAGTCTCATGTATGGGTTTTTCCGAATGACCTTAATGGAAATGGTATATTGGCAATGGACATTTATACAGAAGTAATCAGCCTCAATGAACCGACTGATATTTTCTTTGAAATCCTTGCTGGTACAAATCCTGATAGTGACTCTACCCCCAACAACGACAATGGTGATTTTACTGAAGATGAAGACGATGAAGTATTGGTCTCTATTTCACCTTACACAGGACCCAACGAATCCGACCTCGAATTGCGAGTGAGTGTCAATACCACTCCAGCAACTTCTACTTCCGAACCAAGTTTTGAAGCGTTCATAATTTTGAAGAACCGAGGACCTGCTAACAATAAAGAAATATGGTTAGATGTAGAACTTCCCGAAGGCATTGGTAATCTTGAATTCAATGCACCTCCCCATACAGCTTTCCATTTTGCACCCAATTCTACTACCAAAGCTACTTGGTACAGTCAGTCTTTGGCAAATGGAGAGACGGATATTTTGTTGATAACAGGAACGATTGAAGACGAAACCATTCCACTCACCTTTTATGCCGAAGTGAAAGAATCTCCTATTCCCGACCCCGATTCTACACCCGACAACAATTCCACCCAAATTCCTGTAGAAGACGATGAAGGTGCTTTTACCATTCCACCAACAAATGGAACTCGCCCTGATTTAGAAGCGTTCGTTGCAGAGGTGACTCCTCTTGCTGTTCAGCCAGGAGAGATATTAGAGGTTGATTTTGAAGTGAGAAATATAGGAGCGATTGCCTCTGCTGCAAGTAAAGTACATATTTGGTTGGATGATGAACCCAATGGAGGACCTTACCACAATGAGGTAGAGCTTTCTTTGGGATTAGAGGATATTTCAGCATTGGCTGTGGGAGAAACCTCTGCATTGACCAGAACTTATACCATTCCGAATGACTTCCCTATTGGTGAATATACGATCTATATCAAAGCGGATGCAAACGATGAAATTGATGAAGATATTGAAACCAATGTACAGTTTTCAAGCCATAGAATCACGATTGGAGGAACTGATCCAAATATCAAAATTAGAAACTTCAATGTTCCCGATTTGGTGTTGGGAACAACGATTGAACTCAGTTGTGAAATTCTCAACAATGGCGAAATAGCTGTGCCTGCTACCACATTGAAGTATTATCTATCATTAGACCCCAATATAGACCCCAGTGATATGTTGATAGCTACTGATGATATTCCTGCAATGAATGTAGGCGGAACTTCCCAACATTCAACAAATTTTGATGTTCCTACTGATTTGACAAGCAATTTTTACTATGTTATCTTTATGGCTGATTCTGAGGAAATACTGGAAGAATCCAATGAATTTGACAACAAAATTGCCAGTCTTGAATACATCGAAGATTTGGCTATCAATCTTTACTTGACCAATCTTAGGGTTCTTTCTGACAATAGCCTAAGCCTTTATGCAGAAGTTGGGAATGAAGGCTTTGGAACTTCTTCTCAAACAACCATGAATTACTATCTTTCTGAAGATACAGAGCTAGACGATGGAGATATTTTCTTGGGAGATGGACTCGTTGCAGCTGTTGAAGCAGGTACAACAACCAACACACAACAGGTATTCAGCTTTGCTTCAATTAATGTGCCTTATGGCGAATACTACGTTTTCTTTGAAGTCAATCCCGACCAAAATGTTGAAGAAACTTCTTATACAGACAACATTAAATTCACTCGATTCACCCACGTTCCTCCTTCAAATAGTACCGAACAATTCATGCAATATTATGGAACAGGTAAAGGTGTTCGAGTAACAGAAACGAATACAGGGTATCGAATCTTAGGCAGTCGTCAAAATGAACGCACACTCAAAAACCATGTTTTGGATGTCAAGACCGATGAAATGGGAACTCGAACTTCCTATATAGACTATGGAACTATTCTTGGGAAAATCATTCGAACTTCCGACAATGGTTATATTGAAGTGAGTAGTACAAGTATTTCTTCAGCTCCAATTTTAGATCCTTCCGATATTTTGATTACCAAACGAAATTCCCTTTTGGGGCCAGTTTGGACAAAATTCTACAATCTTGGCAATCTCGAATATGGTAGAGACATTTACGAAACTTCTGATGGTGGATTTGTCGTAACGGGTTATACAACCGAAAAGGAACTTTTTATTGAAGGAGGAATCGAATACGAAAGAACCTTGTCTAGTATGGTGGTTTTGAGAATTGATGTAAATGGTAATGAACTATGGTTCAACAAATACGAAATGCCTGAATTGGAGGATGTTGCTGCTTTTTTCAAAGAGGAAGGTGCTTTGGTAACACAAACAAACGATGGAAATTTTGCTGTTCTGGTTTTGAGACATACTCCCGCTATATCTGGCCCTACGGGTTTGGTCTTCAATGGCAGAGATGTACGGATATATCGAATCAGTGCTTCGGGTGTATTATTAGAAACACCAGTGCCTGAATTTGGAGATCAAGGAGCGTATCATTTCCCCGAAGTCATAAAACCTACTTCTGATGGAGGATATGTATATGTTACCAATTGGGGATATGCTTCTTCAAAATCTGGGCAGATATCGGATGTAGAAAAAGTAGGGGGTATGAATGGCGATTGGAGCATTAGCCGTTCTACGTCTCAATTTGGAACAACTCAATTCAACAATGTTTTGGAAAACGATGAAGGCAATTTCATTGCAATGGGTATTTTTCAACCCTTCAATTCTGAACCTCAACATCTTTTCCATGTTCAGCCAGACGGCACTGAATTTGACGATTTTGATATAGACAGACCAGTTTGTGACATGATTCAAACAAGCGATGGAGGCTATGCGCTGACAGGCATTCACAATGACCAAATTTTCTTGAAAAAAATACCAGAAGGCGATATTCAAGTGGAAGGTGTGGACATCGAATTGGACTATACTGTGGATGTGCCTACTTACCGTCAATGGCAAAAAGTGAATTATACTTTGACTGCAACGAATACAGGCACAGAAGCTGCAACAAACTTAGTCATTTCCGACCCAATTCCTTTTGGCATGGCTTTCACCAGCAAAATCGTTTCAACAGGAACGTACAATCTGTGGCATCAAACGTGGACGATTCCTCAATTGGCAGCAGGCGAAACTGCAACGTTGGACATAACTTTGTTTACACTTATCAATGATGCAACGATTGTGAAATTTGCTCAGGTGAAATCACTCGACCAAACGGACGAAGATTCTACTCCAAACAACAACAATACAACCATCCCACAAGAAGACGACGAAACGGCTGTTAGTATTTCACCGATTGGAGGTGGAGGCGGAAAAAATGCTTTGGACAACCCGATTGCTCAAGCGGGTAATTTGAAGCTCTACAATTTGTTTCCTGTGCCAGCCGATGACCACATCAATTTGGTCTTTGGAACAGATGGTTTTCACGTGAATGTCTTGCTCTATGATGTGAATGGTCGTTTGCTGAAACGTCAATCCTTGCAGGTCAATAGAGGCGAGAATG
>JBMYXW010000424.1:0-3876 GCA_049608825.1 Chitinophagales bacterium | reverse complement strand
CCAACAAATCGTGAATCTCTACAAACTGCACTTGGAAGAAGGGAAATTATTGGACGCTGATTTTTTTATTGCACACGAGGATGATACGGTCAGCAAAACGGCTGTCACCTTGATTCATGCTTATGAATTGAGCGAAAACTGGGAGAAAAAACACAATATTTTCATCACTCCCAAAACTTTGCGTTTCAAAGCAGATGTATATGGTTCGTTGAATGCCTTCAAAATGTCGCAGGTCAAACGTTTGATGGATGAGTGTTTGCAAGAACTTCAAAACGCCAAAACAGATGAGGAAGTAAAGGAGTTTCAAGAAACGTATATGACCCTAATGGAGTGGCAAAGGGAATTGGCGGCAGAACGAAAGACGGTGATTGTGAGGTAGTAAATGGCTTTGGACAGTATATTTGAATGGGAAATGTGTAAAGTTGAAGTGAACATTTTTGGAAAAAACTCGTTTTAATCACATATCATTTATTCCCTAATCAAAAAAAACTCACTATATGCTGTTTAACAAAAAAGACTTCATTGAACTTGCTAAATATACAAATGACAATGGCTATCCACTAATTTCTATATATACTCCTACACATCGAGCTGGTAAAGAGACTTGGAATGGCAAAGATGCCCTCAAACTGAAAAATATCGTTTTGGATATAAAAAATGACTTGAGTAATTATGACCTCAATACTTCTGAAATTCAAAACCTTTTGAAACCTGTTGTAGAATTATATGAAGACCGAGAATTCTGGTTAGATCAATCTGATGGTTTGGCTATTTTCTTGTCAAAAGACTATTTTAAATTTTTCAAAATACCCATCAATTTTGAAGATAGATACTATATCAATTCTCAATTCCATGTCAAACCTTTGGTTTCATTTACCAAAGAGTCGAATAGGTTCTTCTTCTTGGATTTGAATCAACAGCATATTCGACTATTTGAATGTTTGGAATACAGCATCACCGAAATCGAGATAAGTGATGTCATACCACGAAATATTGAAGAAGCACTACCCGAAGAGCATCATTCTACTACCTTGCAGGCACACAGCGGCGGATCGGGTGATAGTCCTATTTATCACGGTCAAGGAGGTCATAAGTCGGAACATTCGATAGATATAGAAAAGTTCTTTAGGTTGATAAATGATGGAATAGAACAGTTACTACACGACGAAAAAGTTCCTTTACTTTTGGGAGGTGTAGATTACTTGATACCGATGTATCATGCAGTATCTACCTACAATTTCTTGGTCAAAGATAGACATGTAAGCGGCAATCTTCAAAATGAAGGAATCGTCACTTTACACGAAAAAGCATGGAGCGAAATGAGTGGTATTTTTGAAACATCGAAAAAAGAAATCATCAAGCGCTTTGGTGAAATTGCACATACAGATTTGGGAACAACTGCGGTTGAAGAAGTCGTGAAAGCAGCAGTGAATGGTCGAATAGACACCTTATTTTTGAAAACCAAAGGACACTGTTGGGGAAAGTTTGACCAGACTACACAAAAAACTACTCAATACGATGACGCTAGTGAAAATGTAAAAGAAAAGGCAGATTTACTGAATTTTGCGACCATACAGTGCATAGAAAATGGTGGAAAAGTTTATTTATTGGAGGAAGAAGATATGCCTTCTGAAGACACAAAAGCTTGTGCAATACTTAGATACTAAGTAACAATCAAAAAATAACTCCTACAATTAGACTTTTGAAGTTTCGCTAGAAAGACTCTCGACTGTGATGAAAATCAATTCTTTTTCAAAAACAAACTTCAAAAGTCTTTATCTCAAATGTTCGACTTATTTTTTAAACTTTACTAAGTTGCTGATACAATGTTGAACAAGCTATTATTTGACAGTATCCCTTTTCCTTTCTTAGTAATCTCTTACAAAGAAAAAAAAAGTGAAATAACTTTCGGTAAAAACACGATTCCTCCAATCACCACCGCCCCCAAAGTCGCCAAAACCACCGCCCCTGCTGCAATGTCCTTCACCTTGCCCGCCAATTCGTGATAATCGGGACTCACCAAATCCGTCAACACTTCAATGCTTGTATTGAACATTTCTGCTATCCAAACTCCAACGATGGCAAAAATCACCAAACACCATTCGGTTGCAGTCAATTGAAGCACAAAACCTGCAATGACAACCACAACAGCAGCCAACAAGTGAATCTGCATATTTAGTTCATAGCGAAATACTTGATAAATTCCTTTGAAGGCGTAGGAGAAACTTTTGTACAATCTTGGAATGGAAAAAATCGTTTTAATCATAAGGGGTGTTTGTGTGTTTAGGTTGATAATTGTGTTTAAGTATCTTCGTGAAACCTTTGTTCCTTCATTTCTTCGTGTTTAGCACCTACAAACCACAGCTAAAAAACTCTATCAAGTCACTCGCCAAAATATTCCCTTTCGCACTTGTAGCCTTATCACCCGCCAATCCATGCAAGTAAACGCCCAAAATAGCCGCATCTTTTGAAGAATATCCCTGCGCTACAAAACTTGCAATCATTCCCGTCAAAACATCTCCACTGCCTGCTGTACCCATTGCAGGATTTCCCGTAGAATTGAAGAAAATCGTACCCTCAGGGCAAGCAATAGAAGTATGTGCTCCTTTCACAAGCACCACAATTCCATACTTTTGTGCCATCGCTCGTTGCTTTTCGAGCCTTTCAAAGTGATTAGCCGTTTTGCCTGCCAATCGTTCAAACTCTTTGGGGTGAGGAGTCAAAATACTGTCTTTTGGCATATATTGAAGCCATTGATTTTGAGCAATAATATTCAAGGCATCCGCATCTAAAACCAAAGGTTGTTGAGCCGATTGCAGCAATTGAAGTAGGGCATTTTGTGTACTTGAATTTTGACCTAAACCAGGCCCTATCGCAATGGCTTGGTACTTCGTTTTTTTAGAAGAAGAAGCACTATTCGCTTCAATGAGAGGCAGTTCAGAAATGTGACTTTCGTTTTTGTCGGTCAAACACATCACTTCGGGAATCGAAACCTGCATAATTGTATAGCCGCACTTCGGCACATAAACCGTCACCAAACCTGCACCTGCTTTCAAGGTTGCTTTGCTCGTCAAAACGGCTGCTCCAATCTTACCATAACTTCCTCCAATAATCAGTGCATGACCACTCGTTCCCTTGTGACTGAATTTGGATTTGGGGCGAAGAATTGCAGCAATATCTGTGGCTTCGATGTAGTGATAAGGCGTAGATGTTTGAGCAATGAAGGTGGGATGCAATCGGATGTCAACACAATGCCATTCGCCCACATATTGATGATTTTGGGGAAGTAAAAAAGCCAGTTTCGGGAATTGAAAAGAAACCGTGTGATTTGCTTTAATCGCAATACTGTCACTTTGACGGTCGGCATACAATCCTGAAGGAATATCGACTGCAATGACGGGAATGTAGGATTCGTTGATTTTTCGGATGATTTCGGCAGTGAAGCCTTCAATCGGACGGCTCAAACCCGAACCAAAAATGGCATCAACAATAAGGTCGTTTTCATTGAAGGTTGGAAAGTCGCTAACATCGTAGAGGTTTTTGACAGGAATGTTTTCCACTTCCTTCAATCTCCGCTCGTTTATTTGGAAATCATTGGAGCTTTTATCGCTGAATCGGACGATGTAAACTTTTACATCAAAAAGCAAATGGTTCAACATTCGGGCAATGCACAAACCGTCACCGCCATTGTTTCCGACACCACAAAACAAATGAATGGCATCAGAAAAATCGTAAGTAAATCGCTCCACAAACCACTCCACAAAAGCTCTTGAAGCACGCTCCATCAAATCTGTTGAAGTAATTGGCTCGTGTTGAATTGTATATTTATCGGCTGCTCGGATTTGTTCAATATTGAATATTTTCATCACAGATTTT
>JBMYXW010000423.1:0-3893 GCA_049608825.1 Chitinophagales bacterium | reverse complement strand
ATAAATTAGTAATTGGATTAGGAAATGGCGAAAATTCCATTATTGAAGTTTGTGATGCAGAGAATGCGTGGAGGCTTGAAGTAAAAGATACTTGGATATTGAGTGGAAAGGCGGAAGATATAGTGCTTACAAATGCCGAAATACGTCCACAACAAAGGAACATGGATGAAGAAGAGGAAAATATGGTTGGTTTTTTCAGTGATGTTCCACAAGATGGTAAACTCTCTATTATTATTGATAAAAACTGGATAACTGGCAGTAAAGCCTTCGTAAATGCAAGAATACATGGACAGGAAATAGGTTCTGATACAAGAACTACTATTACAACTTATTTAGAAGAAAATCCTCTAAACTGTGCAAATATTTTTGCCGATTTAATTAGAACTGCAATAGAAAGTCATTCTACACATCCATTAATGATTGAGACTGAAGTAACACCAATAGAAACAGGAGCAAAGATTACCATTAGCATGCAAAATGGAACTCCAATTGAAAATGGGAATATATCAATTATAATTAAAGAAAAATCTCCATTTTACTTTAATGGATTCGCTCAAGAGCAATTCAATGGAGCAAGCGAACTGGAGATAAAAGATAATAATTTAATGGTCACTTCTTTAGAAAAGGAGAGAGAATATGGACTTACAACTTATTGGGGAGAATCAGAGGGAAACACTATTACTTTTGGAGCAGAATTTAATGCAGAAGAACTTCCTGTAGGGGCTTATAGAAATTGGAGTAACAACGGAACGGTAGAAGGGATTGCCAATCAGCCTTTGAATACGTTGGGAGTTAAGGTAGTGGAAAAGGATGGAGAGAAAGGACTTGAATTAAGTCACGGTTTTCAAGCAAATACAAACAATGTAAAGGTTGAAGTATTCAAAGATGGGGAAGAACAAGCTAGTCTCGTTAACGATAATGGAGGAGTGAGTCCTATATTTTTCTGTTGGTGGTGCAATTTTCGATGCGATATAAAAGAATTTATTGTAGAAGATGCTATTGCTAAAACAGGAAAAAAGCAGCTAACAACAACCTTTGAACTTCCAGAAGTCATGACCTTTGAATTGGAGGATGGAACAGTTGTAGAAGGAGATGAAATCAGATTTATTGGACAAACAAATGCTTATGTAACGGCTGTTACCCATTCAGAGATTGTAGCTCAAGGAGTACCTCAATTTGAAGTTATGGCACAAAAAGCGAGAAAATGGGGGAACCTACATTCAGGAGGTGAAAATACGGTATTGGATATCCAAGAAAATGAGTTGCATGCAACTATAGATGGTGATGTTGCAATCCCTGCGGAATACAACGTAAAGATTCAATTGGATAAGCTCAAAGCCTTTCAAGTTAATTTAGCTCCTATTGGTTATGAGCCAAATGACCCTTTTAAATCTTTGGATTTTGTGGCAAAAGCCACCATCAATGGTGAAGCAGATAAAAAAGTGGGAAGGGTGGAATTGCTGGCTGATGGAAATGGAGGCTTTGGTATTCGAGTAGAAGACAGTGATTTGGATGTAAACAACTTAAGAGCCAATCTGTTTTTAGAAGATGAGGAAGTACAAAGTATTTCTATCCCTTGGAATGGCGATGGAGCAGGCGGATGTCTTCCCAAAATTTTACCTCATTTAATCGGTGTATCTACCACACAACTTTCGGAAGTAAACACTCCAACTCCAGAAAACCCATTTTTCGTATTGGGCTTTGAGAATGCAACAGATGTAGTCTTACCCAATGGAAATACAGTTCAAGCAGATTTGATATTGATTGCTTTGGAAACCAATGATAAGGTAAAGAAACTAAGCAAATTTGATATTGGAGTAGTAAATCTAACAGATTTCGCCATTATCAACGAACAAGGTTTTGAGGAAGAAGAATGTACCTATGCCGTCCAAAATCGAACAACTTCTTGTGATACAGAATCTTTTACTATTTGCATTGATGCAGTCGAACCAATTGAAGGTGGAATTGGGATTGACTTATTGCCTATTTCTCACCCTGAAGGAATGGTCGCAACAGATGTTATCTATGGAGATGTCTTGTTGAATGCTGTTGGAGGAGATGGTTCTATGGTGGGCAATATCATGAACAATGCAGTTGCAGGGCAGACCTCTATCAGCTTGTTCTTCAACAATTCTGCACCTGTTGAAGCCAGATTTGAAGGAGCAGGGAATCTGATTTGCATTGAATATGAATTTGCAGATGACTACAATGGTCAGTGGACAATTGGAGATGTAGGTGTGGATATTGTGGAAACTCGTGCGAATGAAGATTTGAGTGTGACAGAAGTCTTGGAGCAATGTGCAGAAAGTGGAACTTTGACTGTTAGCCAAATAGCGGGTTATGAAGGTCAATTTTTGGTAAACAATGATGTGAATAAGTTGTTGGGGGCTTCCGTTCAATTCAACTCTTGCCATGAAGAAGAACTTGCTTTGGGTTCAACAGATGGAACAGGACACTATGAATTGGAATTTGAACCAACAGCTCCTGATGCAAACATGACAGGCGAAATAGGAAATCCCCAATCAGATGCTTGTATGAGTTACCACATTGGGAATGTAGGATTGCAAGATTATGGAGTAACAAATCTAGACGCAAAAAGAATAGGACAAGCCATTGTTGGAGCAATTGTATTAGACACTTTGGCATACTTGGCTGGAGATGTGGATAGAAATGGAAGATTAACAGGAGGTGATGCAAGTATTGTCAACTTGCGCTCTATCGGAACACTCTTTCACTATCCACTCAAAGAGGAAAAAGATACCTCTGACTTTTTGTTTTATCGTCAAGAAACATTGGAGGCAATTGATTGGAGTACCGTAAATGCCTTCAATATTCCTGTGTTGAGTCAGTGTGAAGATTTTTCGGGTATGGAACCTGATAGTTGTCAAAATGTGAATACAGATGTAATCGCCATCCTAAAAGGTGATGTAACGCAAAATTATGACCCCATGACAATGATTCTGGGCAAAAAATCACAAGGTTTGGCAGAAGTACTGAAAATTAATTTAGATGGATTGATTACAGGAAACAAGCCCAACGAATTCAAAATTCCTGTTGAATACACCGCAGATTGGGAAATAGAGGCAATTGACTTCAATTTGAAATACAATATTCAAAAGTTGGCAGCAGTAGGAGTAGAAGCTACAGATGTCGGTAAAGCTTTTGGTTTGTCACCAGCACTAGGTGAACCACAGGAAGGACATATTTATATTGGAGCTTATGCTAACAATATGATTACACCAACTACTGAGCCTTTGTTCTATTTGGTCTTTGAAACTCAGTCAAATACTTTTGAACCTACCGACTTCAACGACATCAAAGTGTATTTGGATGAAATATTGCACGAAGGCACTGTAAGCGAAAATGTCGTAACGGACATTAATCCTCACATTCTCGCCAATTTCTCGCTTAATCTTTACCCAAATCCAGCTTCCAAAAATGTAGTGATTCGACATACCGCCTTAGAAACAACTGCTGAAATCACCTTCTACAACATCCTTGGAGAAAAAGTGAAAAGTATTCCTGTTGCTTCGCAAGATACACAGCACAACATTGATTTGGGCGAATTCCCCAAAGGAATTTATTTGACGAAGTTAAGTCATAATGGTTTCAACATTGCGACAGACAAACTCATTGTTGAGTAATTTTTTAAACAGTCACTCGGCATAAGAAAATGTCGATAAGTATTGAAGCTGCCTCATTCCTCCGATTTTATAATCCAATATTTTGCGGATGTAAAAAAGCAATGAGGTGGCTTTTTTATAAATTTTAAAAAAATAACTATGGAATGGCTATCTATACCTAATATAGATGTTTATTTTGTGATTGGGATTCTTGTATCGTTTGCACTTATCGAAGCAATACACGGACATTATACGGATACAAATAGGCGG
>JBMYXW010000422.1:0-3896 GCA_049608825.1 Chitinophagales bacterium | reverse complement strand
AATTGTTTTTTACCTTGTTTAAATCGGTACAAATAAGTAAATTTCTCTGCCAGTATCAGTTTTTTTGAGTGTTTGATAAAATAAAGAAAGAGGGAGAACAACAGTACGGCAATACCAGAAATCAAAAATAGGTGAGAAAACATAGATAGATAATCCATGATTCCTTCACTACCCTTTGAAACAACAATGGTTTTGTTGCCTTCAGACCTCTCAATAAAGTGTGTATAACTATCAAATTTAATTTTTTTCAATTCATTTTTCTCACACACAAACATTGTGTCCTGTTTATAATCATAAGCAAATTCGCCTTTATGGGTCAATAGTTTTTTGTCCTTATAAACCGCATAACTGTACTTATCATATTCAACAGGCTCTCTAAATTTATCTTCAATAATCAACTCTGGATAAACGTTTTCCTTATCCGATTTTTTTTCCATCTCAATAATAAGGTAGCCCAATACACCTTGTCCTTCGCCAAATATAGGCAGTTTTGCCAAGTAGTTGTAGCCTCCTGTTGTTGAATTTGGAATCAAAGACAAATAGGATGCCTTCGTTTTTTTCTTAAACTTCATTCGCCCTTCATAGTCCTCCAAACTAACCGTTTTGTCTGTGTATTTGAGTGAATGTCCACCTTGTTTATAAGCGTGAATATCAATTTTATACCTATTAAAACTACCTCCAAAGTGCTTACGTAAAATACGTTCTTTCAGCTCTTTTTCCGGAAGAAGCATATTTTGATAGTAAAGAATAATCGCCTTGTCGTGCAACATGATTTGTCCTGCAGCAGCCTCAAACATAAACTCTGCAATGTCATCTTCTTCTGTAATCACCTGTTCTACAATTTCTTGTCGAGTCTCCTGTTCTTTTTCCATGCTCAAGTTGTGCAACAACATAGCGGTGAATGCCGAGAAAATAAAGACCCACATCAACATACGCTTCAACTCGTTCTCTCTACTAAGTGTATTCAAAAACTTATTCAAGAATACACTAAATATCATCAACCAAAAAAGGACGTATAAATGGTACTCTTCAAAAGAAACTGCAAATAGGATATATACTGTGTACAATAATGATACGATGCCAAATCCCATCACTTTCTGCTGCAAGGACAAACTTAATTGGTTTGTTATTTTTGCTATTTTCTTGCAGACCAAAAAGAAACTTGTCAATAAGAGCATCAGAATCACAGCACCAATGATGGTTTTGAACTCTAAATATATGAAGCTCGTAATATCAAAAGAAATTTTGAAGGAAATGACCAGCACTCTAATAAGGTAAAAAACAAAAAACGTATAAATCAATAAAGCACTCAGCAAACCAACATAAATCCCTGTTTTTTTAGAATAAATATAATCGCTGTGTAAGGGTATATTGATTTTTTTGTAGAAAAAAACAACCAACCAAAGTATAAGTAATACTACAAAAAGTAAGCTCCCCACAGAATGAAGATAAAACGGAATGGCATTGTCTTCAGGTACAAATAAAGAAAAAACATTCAAACTTAGTGGTATGTAATATTGTGTGACTCCATATCCGATAGCTACAATACTTGTCAATAAAAATAGAAATCCACTCCATTCTCCATATTTCTCATACAACAGGTTTGCCAACATTGTCAAAGATAACAATACACCAAAAAAACCAAGAATTAATAGACATAACCAAACATAATGAAAAAATGTAGCAGAATGATTGTTATCAAAATAGAGATATAAAGGTGTCGGAGAATCTGAAAGCAAATGTTTATCCCCTTTCATCGAACTTTGCTCACTCACTTTAAGCCCCGTAGATAAATTAAAAACCGAGTTGAGTCGATTGGTTAAATATTTGTTTTCTGAGGCATAATTGTGTTGAATCAACTGCAAACCAATAATTTTCATTTCCCCCTGCTGACTACCTCGTTCCTTTGCACTGATGGTTTTTTTTACCAAATTATAAAAACCATTTTTCAAACTCACAATTTCCGAACCATCCTTCAGTCCCTTTATCATTCCATCGGGAAGAATAACTTCATTAGAATTCCAAAAGATTATTTGATCTTGGAGGTATGCAAGAATGATATAAGGTTTTGAAGTTAAAAACTCCAATTTTTCGGTAGAATATTCACCTCTTTCTATTTTTCTAAGCAATTCATTGTTCTGAATCAATTCATAAAAATCGGCTTCCATTTCCTTCTTTTCAGAAATGATTTTATCCGCAGATTTAGGTAGAGAAGGAGGCTGCAAAGAAAAATACTGCCCTATGGTGGAAAGCAATAAAAAGACCAGAGAGGTCAGCAGAATTTGGTATTTGTATTTGAATAAAGTTTGCAATATAGATACCTGTTTAAATTTTGGGATTAAGTAGTTATTGTGGTGGTTTTCAATCCAAACTATGCAAGGTTTTTAACAAAAGAACACAAATTATGCCAATATAAAGATTTAAATCGAATTTTCAATAAATCAACTCCTATCACAAGAATCATTCTTCGTCCGATTGCTTTCTAATATAATGATATTTAACATTCCACTTCTGTTCTCCGTCCGAAATATTGTGAGGTAACTCTTTATTTTTTGGCATCCAAAAAGGCTCTCCTACAACTTCCAACTCGTCTTCCTCTCCTTCTAATACGAAAGGAGAAACTTCTTCTATTTCACGATTTAGGTAGTAAAAAAAGGCACAGGTTATTCCTGCCAATGCCCCTGCAATGTGTCCTTCCCAAGACACTCCTTCCTGAATCGGCAATAAGCCCCAAATCAGCCCTCCATAAAAAAATGTGACCAACAAAGCCAATGCCATAGAACGGGTATCTTTTCGCAAAATCCCACTGAAAAATACAAAAAATGCCATACCATAAATCACTCCACTTGCGCCAATATGATAAGAAGGTCGCCCAATCACCCAAGTCCAAAAACCACTCATCACGGTCAACCAAAACAGCAACTCAAAAGCAATGCTCCTGTAAGTATGCAAAATAATGAATCCCAATAAAATAACAGGAAATGAATTGGAGAAAAGATGAGACAAATCGCCATGCAAAAAAGGAGAGAAAACAATTCCTCGCAAACCCGACAAAGTCCGTGGTTCGATTCCCCAAGAAGCAAAAGAATAACCTGTACTCAGTTCTATCAATTTGACTACCCACAATACAACGACAAATACTGTTGGTAACAGCAAACTATATTTTACCCTTTGTTGTTCTATATCTGAAAGGCTCATAGGAAAAATTCAAGTTCAAATGCAAAACTGCAATCTACTCCTTAATGCCCAAACCTTCAAAATAGTTCAAAACCACGTTTTTTGATTCTATCTTGAATCGAGTAGGCTCAATTTTTAATTCTCAATTCTCCATTTTCATGACTTTTACCCAAATACTTCAATGGATAGACCAAGGCGAAGGAACTACCATAGAGTTCAAAATGCAAGTCACCCACGTCTCCAAAATCGCCAAAACCCTCTGTGCATTTGCCAACACCAAAGGCGGCACGATGGTCGTAGGCATCACAGATGATGGTGAAATGGTTGGTGTCATCAATCCAGAACAAACAAAAACAAAATTGCTTCAGGCAGCTATGATGTCCGAATTACCTATTGTCATTCAGTTGGACGAATTTGAAGTAGAATCAAGTGTCATCATTATAGCCGCTTATGTACCTCGTAGTAATCACAAACCCCATCACATCACCAATACAGAGGGACTCAAACGGGCTTATGTGCGTACAGGAGACAAAACCATGATAGCCAGCCCTATTGTCAAGAAAGCCATTCAATTAGCACCGCCTGAAAACAATTCCGACAAACTCTCTTTGGATTCCAAAGAATCTGGACTTTTAAAGCGTTTAGAGGTTCGCCCAAAAATCACGCTCAAGGAATACATGAACCTAATGAACATCTCCAAAAGACGAGCAAAACGCATT
>JBMYXW010000421.1:0-3896 GCA_049608825.1 Chitinophagales bacterium | reverse complement strand
ACTGTTAAATGCTTGACACCTTTCTATCGAGTAAAAACATTGATAACCAAGCAATTCAACAATAGAGCCATTCAGCACTAGGGTTCAACTCCGATGGAGTTGTGAGCATACATTCTTCTATATTTCTACAAATATTCGACTCCAAAAGGAGTCCTCAATAAAAGCTGCCATCTATTTAATTCTCCTTGTACTAGATGGAAAGGAACTTGCGGAGTTGACTTATTGTATCAATTCGATAAACTGCTCTAAGATTCTCTCCATCACTGTAGCATCTTCGGTAATGATTTCGGCAGTACCCGATAATTTGGGTTTGAATATCAGTGTTTTATTGAAGTTAGTAATCATTCCATTCAGCAACTCAATCTCAGTCTCGTAAAAATCTTCGGGGCCAGGAAGGAGAGGGATATTTTTAACTCTTCCTTTCAATAAACCATATTTAGTATGTTGATAACTGTCCAACTTGATATTGACAATTTGTTCTTCTGCTACTTTACCCAAATCTTTCATTCCCAAAAAAGCAATCGCTAAAGTATCACCTGAATTTTTTGGAATGATGGTAAATAATTCATCATTGGAAACTACACTCTTTTGCTCTTGAATAACTTCTCTCATCGAAACTCGCCCTCCAATCGGTGCATATAAGACATTTTGCTGTTCCCATACATCTAATTTCCCTTTCAGTACTTTGATGTCTGACTGAATCTGCCTTTCATATTGTTTTTTCTCTCGTTGATCATTCGTTTTAATAGAAGTAATACGAGTTTCTAATCTCACAATTTCAGAATCGTATTGTTTTTGTTGGAACAACAAAGTTTCCAATGCCTTTTTTCGTTGTAAATGCTGGTTTTCAATTTCCTCCAAATCATCTTGAGAGATGGCTTTTTCTTCAAAACTTTTCTCATATCGCTTTACTTTTGACTGCAATTGTGCAATGTCTTCTCTCGTTGTTCGTAATTGCCCAGCCATTGCTTTTTTCATCTTCTCCGCCTGCCTCTTCTCTTCTTCCAATGCTTCAATATTTTCTTCTTTTTGGCTCAATTTCAAAAAATCCTTATAGTTAGTTAAGTTTTGTTGCAATTGTGCATAACTCTGCTGCAATGAACCCAAATTTTCGATTAGAGAAGGTTGAATATTTTTCAATTCTTTTAAAGTCGTTGAATTCCATTTTTTGACCTGTTCCTTCAATTCCAAAAAATCCTTGTAGTTGGTCGCATAATTATCTATCACTGCTAGTAATTCCCCTCTCTCTACTGTATCGCCTTTTGCCACCTCCAAAAGATTGATTTTTCCATTGCTACGTGCTATAATTGAAATCGGTAAGGATTCTGTACTAAGTTTTACTCGACCATACACAATATCAGGATATTCTATCCATGTTGCCATTGCAAACAACATCACTACAACTACTAAAATAACGGTTATCCCCCAACGGATAATCCATCGTGGAATATAGCTCAATATGGCTTCTACTTCCTCGCTGCGAATTTGTATGCGACTAAGTTCTTGTGCTTCGTTATCCATTCAATGTGTTTGTGTGTTTGTGTGTTTAGGTGTTTGGGTGTTTGGGTGTTTGGGGGTTTAGGTGTTTAGGTGTTTGGGTGTTTTCATCTTTCAGTGATTCCTCCGAAACACTAAATTCTTGTTTGTGTTTAGGTCTTTTTTTTAGCAATAAAACCATTCAACAATAAAACAATGTGTCAATCAAACAATTCTCCTTGAATACCTTGGTCTTCTGGAAAATCCACATATTCGTAAATATCTGCCAATGCAATCTCACAATCAATAGATTCTAAATAGATTTTTTCCTCTAAGCTGTGTGCAAATCGCATCGTCCAATCCTTTCGACCTGTACCATCTTCCATTTTTCGGTGATAAGCATGAACCACAGGTTGGTTTTGTTCAATCAATACGTACTCTACAAAAGAAGGAAGTGAAATGTATTTTTTGAATTTCTTTCCTCTATCATAAGAAGCTGTACCTTCAGACAAAACTTCGACAACCAATAGTGGATTTTTTATTGCATCTTTTCCTTTCATCTCCAATTTTCCACATACAACCATAGCGTCGGGATAAACAAAAGAATTGTATTTTTCTATTTGAATTTTTAACTCACTACCAGAAACCTTACACTTACTTTCTTTAGCTTTCAATGCATTGCGCAAAGCTGCACCTATGCTGTTACAAATAAATCCATGTTCAGGCGTTCCTCCTGACATTGCAAAAATTTGTCCGTTCTCATATTCGTGCTTTATTGCTGATTTTTCTTCAAAAGCTAAATATTCTTCTATGGTAAAGTTTTGTTGTTTTAATTTGACTGCTGACATATTTTTTGTGTTTTAGGGTGTTAACATTGAAGTGAATGTGATGGTTGTTGTTCAACTGTTGACAAGGTTTTCAACCGTTGTCAAAGTTTCTCTGCCTTGTTCCCTGTCATTGAATCGCTAGCAATATTTCACTAACAATACAGCCATTCAGCCATATAACAATTTAACCATCAACTACCCAACTCCAACTGATTCTTCACCAGCGTATAATAATTCCCACGTTTTGCCACCAACTCCTCATGCGTTCCCAACTCCACCAATTCACCCGCCTCCAAAACCACAATTTGGTCGGCATTTTGAACCGTACTCAATCGGTGTGCTACAATAACCACCGTTCTGCCCTTATAGAACTCTTCCAAATTCTCCATAATGATGCGCTCGTTTTTGGCATCCAAAGCACTGGTCGCTTCATCGAAGAAGATATAATCGGGATTCTTGTAAATTGCTCGGGCAATCAAAATGCGCTGTTTTTGCCCACCACTCAAGCCCATTCCCTCCTGTCCAATTTTGGTATTGTAGCCCAAAGGTAAAGATTCTATAAACTGTTGAATGTTAGCTGATTTAACAGCTTTTAATAATTTTCGTTTGTCAATAATATCATCGCTCACTGCAATGTTTCGAGCAATGCTTTCCGAAAAGATAAACCCATCCTGCATGACCGCCCCACACCTATCTCGCCACAAGCGACTTTCGATATTGTTCAAACCAATATCGCCCAATCGGATTTTTCCTTTGGTACTTTCGTAAAATTTCAACAAGAGTTTCACCAAAGTCGTTTTGCCGCTTCCACTTGTACCTACAATTGCAGTGATTTTGTTTTCGGGAATTTGCAGAGTGACATTCTTCAATACCATTTCAGATTGTGGCCCACCGTATTGAAACGAAAGATTTTCAAGATTCAAATCACCTTTTTCGGGCATGATGGTGATGCCAGTACTTTCGCTTCCTTCTTCCTTTTGATTGTGGATTTCACCCAAACGCTCCAAACTAATTTTGGCATCTTGCCCCAGCTTCAAAAACTGAATCAACTGAGCAATTGGAGCATTCAGCTGACCAATGATATACGAAACCGCCATCATCATCCCCAGAGTCATATCCCCTTCAATTACTGCCTTTGCAGCAATGAAAGTAATCAAGATATTTTTGACCTCATTGAAGACCAAAGCTCCGATTTGTTGGTATTGCTCCAATTGAAGCCCCTTCACACTTACTTGAAACAAAGCGGCTTGTATTTTTTCCCACTCCCAACGTTTCCGTTTTTCGTAGTTGTTTAGTTTGATTTCCTGCATTCCCGTCACCAACTGAATCAAGTTGCTTTGGTTGGCTGCCAACTGATTGAAACGCTTGTAATCCAACTGTCGTCTTTTCTTCAAAAAAAACGCTACCCAAGCAATATGCAAAATACTGCCCCCCAAAAACACGCCAAAAATAACCCAGTCGTAAATGGCTAAAACAGCTCCAAACACGAATAAATTGATGAAAGAAAAGAGCGTATTGAGGGAAGAATTGGTCAAAAAACTTTCGATGCGTTTGTGATCATTGATGCGCTGCAAAAGGTCACCTGTCATTTTG
>JBMYXW010000420.1:0-3907 GCA_049608825.1 Chitinophagales bacterium | reverse complement strand
TTTTTCTTTGAAAATGTATGTACTGTAAATAATCAAGGGAAAAGGAGCGAGGCACATCAGCGTCAATTTCCAATCGGTGTAAAACATGACTCCCATCACCATAAATAGCGTCAAAAGGTCTGCAATAATCGTAATCAATCCTTGTGAAAAAATATCGTTGATGGTTTCGACATCGTTGATGGTTCGAGTAGTAGAAGTTCCGATGGCTGTGTTGTCAAAATATCGAAGGCGAAACTTCAATACGTGATTGAAGACCCGAACTCGAAGGTTTTTGATGACCGACTGACCGAGCCAATTGGTCCAATAAATAAAATTGTAGCGAAAAAAAGATTCTACTATTAGAACGAGGATCAATATCATCGCCATCATTTCCAAACCCGACTGATTGGGAATCAAGATGTAATTGTCCACTGTCACCTGAATCAGATAGGGGCGAATGGGGGAAATGACTGCAAGGAGAATTGCCAAGGTAGTTGCGCCAATAAAGGCTTTTTTGAAGGGGCGAGCGAGTCGGACTACTCGTTTGAACAAATCCCAATCTAAAATCTTGCCTGTTCGTTTTGTAATTGTACTCAATAGTTTGTGTGGTTTTTGATTGATATTTAGTCTAAAACAAAGATGTGTTAAATTTCTGAAAATCTAACACATCTTTTAGTTATCAGAGAACACGTTTTGAGCTAAATTGTTCTGTGATGCTGGTATAGCTATTTAGAGAACAAAACTTAGAGAGTTTATGCTGAGGTTGTTTTTTAGACCTTACTTAATGGAAAACGTTGCCTTCACAAAATAGTTCGCCTCTGCGTCTCTACGTTTCAAGTTCTACAAGCAAAAAAAATAGGGCTATCCAATTTTGATGGACAACCCTATTTCATTTTAATTCTTATTCGTTACTTAGCCTCTTGCAGCTCTCTTTTTGCCTACCCAATTGACCAGCAAGCCAATCAATAAACCAATTACAGCCCCTGTAAAAAGGTCGTCCAAAAATAAGCCCGACTTAATAGCTGAAGGTAAAAATGCAACTGCTCCCGCCAAAGCTGTAAACAGCAAATACAATTTGTGTTCACCTGCTTTGTGTTTGATAAAACCTGCCAATAAACCTGCACCAATACCTGCAAGCGTTAAATCAGAGAAAAAACGCTGTGCGCCTTCTCCTCCCGAAAACAAGGCAGATGCCAATAAACCAAAGACCAAACCCGCCAATAATCCTGTTAATAATTTATCTTTCATTTTGATGATTTTTGTTTTTTATTAAAAAAGAATTTGAATTTTCCCTAAGATTTTTTTCCACCTCTATGGGTTCTTACCCGTCCTCTACCTCTGTTCTTCAGTGGTCTTCTTCTTCCTCGAAGAATGACTTTGACTTCTTTTAGGTCATTTTTGGTAATTTGACCATTCACTATCAGATGCTCGCTGATCATATCTTTTGTCTTCTTCAATTCTTTTTCATGCTGTTTTGCAATCCCCTCCTCTTCTCGCTCTTGACGCTCCAACAAGGCTTCTTCCTCTTCTCTATGGCGAGCCACCATCTCCAAGTAAGTTTCTCGATGATTCATAATCAAAGAACTGTGGCGTTCTAAGTATCTCAATTTCATTTTATTGAGTCGATTACTTATCTGGCTTGTAATATCAAAGTTCGCCTTCGGTTTTTGAGGTTTTTCATTGGTAGGTGTCGTTTGATCTCGTGGGATAGTTGTCTGCAAATCATCATCTTCATCCTTGTCATCTCCCAAGATATCGTCTAACTCTGGTAGGTCTTCATCAAAATCATCAAACTCGGGATCATCATCTTCCTCCTCTTCTATTTGATTTATCGTCACCTCTTCTACAGGTGTATGAGGAATTTCTGGTTTAGGAGGAGAAACGACTGCAACTTCCTCTTTAGGTTTAGGCAGCACATCTGGCTTGGGGTAATCATCCATACTGATGCTGCTTTCATCATCGCAAGTTTCATCCGTTTTTTGTTGACCCTCTTGCTGTTTTTTGACCTCGTCAGCCACTTCTTCAATAATTTTTTCTGCTTTTTCTCGGAAAATATCAAAAATTCCCTTTCGTTTACCTCTTCGGTTTGTTCGAGACATACATCTATTTTTTTAATGATTAGTAGAGTAAAATGAATTGTATGAGGTGAATTTAGTAATCAATAAGCTTGAAATGGGGGAGTAGATTTGGAAAGTCGTCAAAAATAAGAAAAAATATACATCTTATTTAGATGTGCAGTGTTTTTTGAAGAAAAATTGGTAAAGTTTTGCTAGAACCTCTCCTTTCTTCTACATTCAATTTCTAAAACAAAGTAAAAAGATCTGTTTTTCTATATTCAATCACTGCTTTAATTCAGTTCTTTGACAATTTTTGTGGATTTCAAAAAAAACAAAAAATTATATTCGTTGCTATATTACTGATAATCAATGCAATTATAATTGTATGCAAAAAAATAGTGGTCAAGAAACGAAACTTTTTTTGAAACCATCAGTAGTAGGCATCTTTTTTGTCTTAATAGGGTTGTAACTGTGAAACTGAATACTGAACAAAAGCAAGAAACAAAAAGATGAAAAATTTAATTCTAAACATATTGAGCCTACTAATAATGATGACTGCAATGGTTGTGGAAATCAAGGCTCAAACCATGAAAACAGAAAAAGGAATTGAATTTTTTGAAGGAACATTAGAAGAATTATTGGCACACGCAAAACAAACAGACAAAGCAATTTTTATTGACGCATACACTCCTTGGTGTGGCCCTTGTAAAGTAATGGAAAAGAAAGTATTTGTTCTTCCTGAAGTAAGTGATTTCTACAACAACTTCTATATCAGTTACAAACTCAATATGGAAAGCAGTGAAGGTGTACAGTTCGCAAAACAACACGATGTAAATGTTTATCCTACTTACTTGTACTTAAATGCAAACGGTGAAGAAAAGAAAAGAGCAATTGGAGCACGTCAGCCAAACAAATTTGTTGCAGAAGCAAGAGAAGCATTGATTGACGAAGAAAAAATGGCTGCAATGGGAGTTGAATACTTAGAAGGTAGAAGCGACCAAGCATTTTTGGCTTCTTACATGGAGCAATTGTGGGTAGCAGATGAAGCACAATATGAAGAGGTAGCTATGACTTACTTCAATACACTAAGCACAACAGATTTGAACAACGGAAGCAATTTGGAATTGGTTTATGCCTTGGCAAACGACATCACAATGAAAGGTTTTGAAGTATTCGCTGATAACAGCCCTTTATTTGCAGAAAAATTTGGTGAGAAAAGTGTGGCAGACAAAATGGTTGTTGCCGCTTTCAATAGCTTAGATGCTGCAATCGGAAACAACGATTACCCTTTATTTGACCAAATTATCAACACCATCCAATCTTCTGGAAGCGACAAAACACAAGCATACACTTACAGAGCTTCTTTGAAATTCTACGAAGGAATGGGAGAATGGAAAAAATACACATCAGTAGCAGACGATATGTTGGCAAATACTGAAATGGACAAATCAGAATCTGCTTATATCAACAACATCGCTTGGAATGTATATGAAAATGCTGGCGACAAAAACATGTTGAAAAAAGCAGTTAAATGGACAAAACAATCTATCGAACTCCAAAGCACTTACTACAACAATGATACTTTGGCTTCTTTGTACTACAAAATGGGTCAATATGACAATGCTAAAGAAGCTGCTCAAAATGCGGTAAACATTGCAGAAGCAAGAGGAATGAGCGCAAAAGGAGCAAAGAAAATGTTGATTAAAATTGAAATGAAAACTTCTAAGTAAGAAGCGAGAAGTGAGACTTACTCGTATAGAGTTGAATAAAAAAATATACAAAAAACCTTCAATCCTCTTGTAACCAAATTATTGAAATCTTGCTTCTCGCTTCTCGCTTCTTACTAATAACACAATAGACGTTAGGCTGTC
>JBMYXW010000419.1:0-3912 GCA_049608825.1 Chitinophagales bacterium | reverse complement strand
ACTTCTTTGAAAAACTCGATTTCTTTGATTTCATCCGTTTCATTATCTATTCGCCATTCAGCTAAATAAATATCTTTTTTGTGATTATAAGCAGCAAATTGAATCTCATCATTGATTTTTATCTGATAATTTGATTCTCCTTCAAAATTCTTTATACTCACGAATTGACCTTCATAAATTGCATTGACATCTTGTGCTCTTTTTTGCGAAATATTGAACTCTGCTTCAAAGGAACTACCAGCCAAGGTTTGACTGTCTCCTCCCAATTCTTGAATCGGTAAGCCTATTTTGCAGTCTATTCTTTTGTCTTCAATAAACCATTTTGCCATTGGCAACAATTCGTAATAATGCTTTTTATCAGGATCATTTTTCCAATCAAAGAAAAATGAAAAGTTTTTCAAGTCTTCAATCTCATCGTTTGCTGCAATACCCAACCACAAAATCCTTGCGTTTTGAGGATCACTTTTAGTGCTTTTTTCTATATGTGATTTATTCAGAGGACTCTTGGTTTCATAGAAAGCTCCTTGGTGTATCAAGTATTGAACATCCGCATCAAATATGGTAAATTCAGACGTTGGAGTAAAAAAGACTTCTATTGGATTATCTGTTTTGTCTTCTTCTTTGGGTTGTAAATTGTAGAATACCTGTGTTTCTTCATTCGCTTTACTGCTAGGTTCTACGGAGCGAGCATGTAGAAGCGCGTGAGAAGGAATAGGCGTTGTAAATACATCTGGAGTCATGATTTGAGCCAATCGATTCAAGGCTCGACTCTGTGTATTGTGAATATCGTGGGCTACTTTTTCTAATTCATAGGAACAAGCTCCTATAAGTAAACTAACCAAAGGATCAAAGGCAGCAGGATTCATAGGAGAATATCCCCATTCATTTCCTGCCGTTTCTAACATTCGGCTTTGAATTTTTTCTTTTGACCACTCTCGCTTGTCCAACTTCAAATCAGGCATACTTAATTACTTTACTTTTTATACATCAAAAGATTCGTCTAAAGAAATAGGGCTAAAATGAACCACTTCTAAGTGTATAATGGGTTCATTTGTGGATAAAATTTTGGCTTCTACAGTAATCTCTATTTTCTTTTTGGTTCTTTTGACATCTTTATCAAACTTACCAATAAATGTAGAAAGTTGAATATCTACTTTTACATCAATGTCTGACAATCTTTTTTCATGTATGATAAGTGAATCTCGAATAGATTGTTGGGCTTCATTTTTCCATGCACTATCCTCTTTTAGTATTTCTAAATCTCTTTCCCATATACTGCATCCATACGTATTATCATACCGATATTCTCCAAAATAGGTAGTGATAATCATGTAAATATTTTGTCGTATAGATTCTTCAAAGGTACATTTATCGTGTTCCTGTTTCTTAATGATTCGATTCAACCGAATAGGGAGTTTGTAATAACTACTCATTGTCTGCTTCTTTTAGTTCAACATCAAAATTCCTGCTTTCACTGAAGCTTTCGCACCTCCATTGATGTCTAGTGTAGCCTTGGATTTAATAGTTGTTTTAGCACCTCCATCAATGTCCAATGTTGCAGAAGTTTTCAAAGTTGTTTTAGCACCTCCATCAATATCCAAACTAGTTCCAGACTTTAAAGTTGTTGATTGTCCAACATCTATATCCATCGTTGAGTCGGATTTCATATCGGTAGTATCAGCTTGAAAAGTGGCATCTTTTGTTTCTTGGTGAATGGTTTTTCCTCCTTTAATTGTTACAGAGTTAGAAGCATCTATCAAAATATCGGGTGCAAACATATCAATTCTGCCTGCTGATTGAATTCTAATTTTCCCTTCGCCTTCCATAAACAGAGAAATAATATTTGTTTCATCTCTGTTATAGATTTTGATTTCTTCTTTGCCACTTGTGTCGTCTATCCAAATATGATTGCCGCTTTTGGTTTTGATGGCCTTTATATCGTTTTTATCATTGTCCCACTCTCCTGACTTAGGTTTTGCTTCTCCGTGATACAATGCTCCCATCATATAGGGATAGTTTGGATTATTGTGTTCAAATCCAATCAAAACTTCATCTTCCATTTCTGGTCTGAAGAAAAAGCCTCTGTCCTTACCCGCATGTGCATTGACAATCCGAATCCAAGGTGTTTTTTCTGGATCATCTTGCCATAAAAATTTCACCTGTATTCTTCCTAATTTATCAGGGTCTATGTTTTCTTTTACAATAGCAGTTTGGGCTTCGCAAAGAGGTTGAGAAACGTAGGGGTTGAGGGGTGGGTATTCCAAGCCAGATTGAAGGGCTTCAAAACTATTTTCATAGTTGCCTTTTCCATCCAATACATGTGATACACCAATGATAAGATATTTGCCGTAATCGTCTTGTGAGAGAATACTTTTGATACTGCTCTTACTTTTGATAGTTGCTGTGCTGCCAATCTTTACTCCAGGATTGTTACTGATTCCATTAAATACTACTAAGTCGGCAGCCTGCATCGATTTCTTTACTTTTACATAATCATCTAGCTTCTTTTTTTCTCGTATATCTCGTGGAGTTTCATACAAAGGTTCTCTGTTGTAAAGACTGTCTGATTCCTTCATCGCAAAGTTGCCAAATTGATCCAAACCTGGCACTGACACGCTCTTTGAAGGGCTTTTATGGGTCTTATTTTTCTCGTAATCTCGTGATTTTGCCATAAAGGTAGTAGGAACAGCTTTCAGCGAGATGTCTAAACTTAGCAAATCTCTTCCTAAGAAGAGATTCACCGTATCAGAAGACGAGGGCTTACCAAAAAACAAATCTTTTCCATCGTAAAAGAACCATTCACCATAATAGGCCGCAATTCGACTTAAAAAATGAAAGTTACTTTCTCTGTATTGAACAAAGTAAGGAATTGTTTCTGAATTTTTAGGTTTGACAGTAGCTTTGATAAGATTACCTGGGTAGAGTCCCGTTACCTTCTTTACAATTTGGTCAAGCGTTTTTTCTGTAAAAGAAACAGAGTGCGTATTTTCTGCCATCAGTATGGTAGGGCTATGTCCTTTAAACACCAAATCACTTACATGACCATGTCTTCGAGAAAAATAAAGCTCTGTAATGATGCCTTTGAAGTAACTATCTGGAGCACCTATATTGGTTTTTGAAGCAATGGTTACTTTGATTTCTTTTCCAATAAAATTTTTAGAGGAGTTTATAAAGGTCTTGTTCTTACCTTCTATCACGTCAATTGGCACTTGCAATTCAAAGCTGTGATGCCATTGTAAAGACTGATTAATTCTCAATTTGGTGAAATATCTAATAGATTTTCCATTTAATTCAATTTTAACATTTACTTGACGCGCCAAAATAGTATATTTTAGAGTTAAACAAAGTAGGTTGTTAATAATGTAAAGAGGCATGGTACACTTAAGAAAGCGTGCCATACCTCTTTGTATATCAATTTGATAAAATAATTCTATTAAAAGAATTATTCCCAAATATTCTCATGCTGTTCCCCTTGCACTTTTATTTTGCGAGCAGAAATCTGAAAGTTTTCTACCATAGGGCGATTGTCAGTAGAGTGCATAGATTCAGTGTAACCTGTCAAATAAGCATCCTCAAATTCTACTTTTTTCAATACACCTTCTTCGTTTACTTTACTGAACTCAATGATTCCGTTTTTGTGATCAACAGGATCAATCATCCATTTGTAAAGGAAAGTCTTGTCAGTAGATTCTGTTTCTACATTGATTAAGCCACCAATTACGTCAGACATAGGACGACCTGTTTCATCTACATTTTGGTGTAGAGAATAGCTGCAATGTCTTACTTTGAATTCTACGCCATCTATTTTCATTAATGCTGAATAAGCCATAATAAATACTTTTTTAAATTAAAAAATAGGATATAAAGTTAAAAATTTCGAGTTATCATTTTTCCATATCTCCATACTCCGCT
>JBMYXW010000418.1:0-3919 GCA_049608825.1 Chitinophagales bacterium | reverse complement strand
ATTGTTGTTGTTTATTTCTATTGCTGATAAGCTGCAATGAACTCAAAGAAGAAATAAACTCTCCACCAAGAATATTTATAAACGAATCCATTGCTTTGCCCCATTTAGTTGATTCGCTCCAAATAAATCAGAACTCGATGCAAATTTATATCTCCAAAAAAGAAAAAGAACTCTACATCAAATCAGATACCATTCTGCTCAAATCTTATCCTGTTGTTTTTGGCTTCAATCCCATAGATGACAAACGAATGGAAGGCGATGGTTGTACACCCGAAGGTTCATTTGAAGTGAGAGACCGTTATCCACACAAAAAATGGTCAAAATTTATTTGGGTAAATTACCCCACAGAAGATTCTTGGCAAAAACATAAAAAAGCAAAAGAGCAAGGTGCAATTGCAGAAACTGAAACGATTGGTGGGCAGATTGGCATACATGGTGTACCAAAAGGGCAGGATTTTTTGATTGACTTGAATAGAAACTGGACTTTGGGTTGTATTTCACTGAAAAACAAGCATATCAATGAATTTTACCCTTATGTCACCAAAGGCACAAAAATAGAAATTGAAGGAGTAGGGGAGAGGAGTAACAAAAATGTGAACTAAGCAATGGTCAAAAAACAAACCCCGATTTAGACTTTTGTAGTTTGACCTTCAAGATTCTCGATTAGAATGAAAATCAATCTCCTTCAAAGAGGAAACTACAAAAGTCTTTCTGCCTAATTAAAGGGGGATGTTGCATTGGTTGTGAGGAAGCATTAAACTACTTTTGAAACAGTGTAATAGTAGAATGTTAAGAAATTTGTGTTATTAAACTTTAATACGCTTATAAACATAAAAAATAGGCGGTTGTGCAATATTTGTACTCCAATCACTAAAATGCTGAGGTTGAATTATTTGTTCTAATTCCCAACTGTTGTTTTCTCCTTCAATAAAATCACGAATCAATCGCCAATTTCCATGAGTTCGTTGGTCAATTATCTCCAAATACAAAATAGAACTTGGATACCGTCTTTCGGAAAACCAAAAATCAGAAAAAATGATGTATTCAATAGAACTGTCCTGTAATGTTGGAATATCAACAGGAGCTTTTTCACTACAATGATTCTTTAGTTTGATACCTTCAAGATTGTAGATACAAGTGTTTGGTCTAATGTTTTTCTCCGCAAAATCTTGCAATCGTTGGTAAGTATTGGAAGATGTGGTCAAGCTCAAATTAAATTGGAGGACGTGGTATAAAGGCTGTATTCCCAACAAAAAGAAAATTCCAAAACCTACAAATCCTAAAACCATACTATTCTTCAAAACTGCAAAACGCCCCACGCTCCAACGATAACTCACTTCAACAAAATAAGCTGCAAACAAGACTAAAAATGGAGTCATTGGAATCGCCCAACGGTGAATCACTCCTCTGCTGAAAGCCAAGTAAATGTAGAAGAAAATCAAAAAAAGTAGTGCAGGAATAAATAAGCCTTGGTTCACCTTTTTTCTAAAATCACTCCCCGTTTGTCGTCTTTCATTCTCATTATTTATCGTCCACCGTCTGCCGTCCACCGTTACTCGTAAAACAACTCCGCCCAAAGCCAGCAACAAGATTGGAAATCCCACACCAAAAGCTGGACGAAAGTAAAAAGGGGTTAGAAAACTACCTTTGATGGTGTAAGGATATTCGTGAATGTGTCGTTCCAACTCTCCGTACCAGTCCCAAAGATTCACCAAATAAGGCAGGTTAACGAGGACAAAAGCGATAATTGCAGTACAAACAAAAACTGCCAAATTTTTTCTTTTATTTCGCTTCAATTCTTGACAAATTCTACAACTATTGTCAAGGCTTTCGCTATCATTTCCATTTCCATTTCCATTTCCATTTCCATTTCCATTTCTCTCAATCTCTCCGTCTCTCCGTTCATTTTCTTTGCCAGTTAAGCCCTGTGTCTCTGTGTTTGTGTGTTCATTTTCTTTGCCAGTTAAGCCCTGTGTCTCTGTGTTTCTGCGTTCATTTTCTTTGCCAGTTAAGCCCTTTCCCCTATCCGTCCACCGTTTATCGTCCATCGTCCATCGTACTAACAAAAACCCTCCAATCACCCCACTAATCACCACTCCCACATTCACCTTCGTAGAAATCGCTAATACACAAGCAATTGCTGTCCACACCAAGAACTTCCGTTTTCCTTCCAATGAAAACTGCAAAAAACAATACACACTCCAAACCACAAAAAAAGTAGAAAGCCCATCTGACACCCCATAATGTGCTGTTTCGATGTGCTTGAACGCAAACAGAAAAAGCATCAAAGCAGAAAAAAGAAAGATTTTACTATCGCTTACCAAACGAATCATCTTGTGAATCAAAACGATGCTTAGGATATTCGGCAAGAAAGAAACTGCGATGCGGGTGAAAATCAGTCCCAAAGGAATTGGTAAATCAATTGGAAGGATTTTTTCCAAAGCAAAACCTATTGCAGCAGGAACAACCGCTAAATACTTTCCTACAATCCCGTAAATACTCACCAAATGCTCCATTTCAGGATTCGGAATGCCTGCTCCAAATAGATTCAAAACCCATTTAAGCATAGCTGTTCCTCCACCAAAATTTTGCTCCTCATCAAATGCCCATCGTAAGAACCAAATCCCGTAGAATCGTTCTACAATAAGTAGGAGGTAGAGGAAAATAAGTGGAGAATATTTTTTCATAAAAACAAAACAAGAAAGAAAATAAGAATGGTTTTTAATTTATGAAATGGTGAGAATGAAAGTCAAAATTAAGGAACTGAAGTTTCCCTAACATTCGTAGTATCAGTACCACCGTCTATTTCCGCTTCCTCCAATATCTCCACTTCAATAGGTAATTCGACTGCATCCAAAACCAGTTTCATCGAATCTTGAAAAACACAGTAATCATCCGCCAATTCGGACTTAATGGGATGAGCAGGAGGCATTTTTTCACGAAGAGGATTCACTTGCTTTCCATTTTTCCAAAAGCGAAAACAAAGATGTGGTCCCGTTGCCAAGCCTGTACTGCCCACATAACCAATCACTTGCCCTTGTCGAACCCTTGTTCCAACATTGATTCCTTTTGCAAATTTGCTCATGTGAAGATATTGAGTGCTGTAAACACTGTTGTGGCGAATCTTTACAAAGCGACCATTGCCTCGACCATAAGCCCTTTTTGAGACCGTTCCTGCCCCAACCGCCAAAATTGGAGTACCTGTTCTGGCAGCATAGTCTGTACCCAAATGTGCTTTGTAGCGTTTTAGAACAGGGTGAAATCTTTTGCGAGTGAATCGGGAAGAAATGCGACTGTATTTGAGAGGTGCTTTCAAGAAGGCTCTGCGAACCGATTGACCATTTTCGTCAAAATATTGAAGGTCTTCTTCTGCTCCATCTGTGGATTGATTGAAGGAAAAAGCATAGTTGTCACTGCCCCAATATTTGAAGTAAGCGGCATTGATTTTACCAATTCCCACAGCTTGACCGTCCACATATTTTTCTTCATAAATAACTTTGTATTGGTCGCCTTTTTGGATGCGAAAGAAGTCGATTGTCCAAGCAAAAATTTCGGAAAGGTCTAAGGAGAGCTGTGGGTTTGTGCCGTTTTGCTCCATTGTAAGCGAAAGAGAAGAGTTGATGATTCCCGATGCGGTTTTTATGCGAGTTTGAACAGGACGAGCAGCGGTATAAACATGTATCGAATCCCTTAGGTCAAATACCACGTAATCAATGGGGTTGGGTTCGTAGATAAAGAAAGCAGCTTGTTGCGTACTGTCGCACAATATGGTATAGGGTTTACCCGCTCGAAGCTTGGTGACAGGGAAAATGTCTTTGGTTCTAAGATGAATATAGAGTTGATTCATGTATCTAAGGAAGAGTCTTTCAAACATGATACTGAGAGCTATTTTAGTCAGGTTATTTTTATATAGGAATGA
>JBMYXW010000417.1:0-3920 GCA_049608825.1 Chitinophagales bacterium | reverse complement strand
ATGGGGTTTGGGCTAAGTATTGGTACAAAAATGTGCATAACTCTACGGGTTTTAAGCCCTACAAGGCTTCCAATGAGGTTTTGCCGAGTGAATACGAAGGGTTGTGGAAGGAGTGTAAACCTTACTATGATTTTCTGTATTTTTGTGCTTTGAAGACATGAAATAAAGTAAATACAAATACATTTTTATTATGGGATTACACGGACAATTTGAAGTAGATTCTCGCAATCAAGATATTCGAGTATTTGTGAAGGACAAAATCGTGCATCGGAAAGATGCAAAAGTTTCTGTGTTTGACAGTTCGGTGCAAGGAGGTGATGCGGTGTGGGAAGGATTGCGCTTGTACGATGGGCGGATATTTTGTTTGGATAGACATTTGAATCGTTTGCAGGATTCGGCACATGCAATGGCTTTTGAAGATATTCCTTCAAAGGAATTTATCACGAATGCGGTGAAAATGACATTGGAAGCCAATGGTATGTATGATGGTGTGCATATTCGTTTGACCTTGACGAGAGGAGAAAAAATCACTTCCAGCATGAATCCTCAAATGAATCAATCAGGCTCTTGTTTGATTGTACTGGCAGAGTGGAAGTTACCTGTTTATCCTTCTGATGGAGTTGAATTGATTACTTCTTCTGTTCGTCGAAATCCTCCTTCCTGTATTGACTCCAAAATCCACCACAACAACCTTATCAACAATATTTTGGCAAAAATTGAAGCAAATGTGGCTGGCGTTCACGATGCGATTATGATGGATTTGTATGGTTTTGTGTCGGAGACAAATGCGACTAATATTTTCATGATAAAAAATAACAAAGTCTTTACACCTCATGCAGATGCTTGTTTGCCAGGTATTACCAGAGGAGTGGTGATGGAAATATGTGGCGAGTTGAATCTACCTATTGTAGAAAAAAACCTCAGTATGACTGAATTTTATACGGCTGACGAAGTTTTTACGACTGGTACAATGGGAGAATTGAGTCCTGTAATGAAAATAGATGGTCGAAATATCAAAAATTGCTCAACAAGACCCATAACATGGATAATACAAGAAAGGTTTGAAAAATGGGTGAATCAAAAAGGAATGAAGCTTCTATAATTCGGCTCGTAGCGGATACAAACATTTTATAGTTTGGAAATGTTTGATTTTAGAGATTTTTTTTGAACTTTGCATAAAAAAATGTAACTTTAGTAAAACCCCTCTGAATAGAGTATAATTCACACCACTTGCTCTTTTTATGTGACACTTTCTATTTTAGTCAGTCTTAAATCCTACTCTTTGCCCCAAACTTTTGTTTAACAATTATTGTAAGAGCACGAAAAAATTATACACCAAATGGACAAGCCCAATATCCAAGGCATACATGTCGCAATTCTGCTATTTATGCTGAATTGTTGTATGTATCCTATTCAAACGTTTGCATTTTTGCCCAACAATCAGACTAATCAACATCTGGATTTTTTTGTTGGCACTTGGGAACAAGCTTGTGAAATTGCAGAAGCCAGACAAAAACCTTTATTTGTCTATGTTTATGTAGGTTATGAGCGAGAATCTACCCAAATGAATAATGAAATTTTTACCAATCAAAAAGTTATTCGTTTCTACGAAAACAATTTCATTAACCTCAAAATCAATCTTCACAGTCAACAAGGAACCAACTTTAGACAAAAATACAAGCTCCGTGATTTCCCCAGTTTGCTCTTTTTTGACCAAAAAAGAAAACTCATTACTCAAGATGGTGGATTCAAAAGTGTGAATGAATTTCTTAGAATAGGAAACTATGCTTTAAAATCCAATCAACACAAACCCGTTGCAGGCATCATCTCTCCAATTTATACTGACTTTATCGAAAAAAAGATGCAGTACGAAAACGGTGTGCGTCACTCCGATTTTCTATGCAATCTCGCCTACGACCTCAAAAAATTCAATGATTCATTTCAGCCTATTGTCAAAGAATATATTGAAAAAGAAGGAGTTAATAATTTAACCAAAAGAAGACACCTCAATTTTATCTTTGACTTTGCAGACGACATCAATGAACAACCTTTTGAAATTTTGCTATCTTATAAGGAGAGATACATTGAAATTTTTGGAAAAGAAAAGGTAGATGCTCGTATCAAAAAAACGATTCGTTCAGCAGTTATCATTGCTGCAAGGTATCAAAATTTAGAAGCATTTGAAGCCATCAAACATACGATAGACAAGGCACAAGTCATTAACCAACGAGATTTTGAGTTTTTGATGCTGACGGTTTACTATGAAAACACCGAAAATTGGACTGAATTTACAAAAACAATAGAAACTTACACTCGTCAGAATCCCTATATAGAAGCTTCTATTCTGAATGATTTGGCGTGGCGATATACGCTTTTCATTGAAGATAAAGCAAAACTTCAAGAAGCGCTTACTTGGTCTGAAAGAGCAATGGAGATGAACCCCAAGGAATTTAAATATAGAGAAACATACGCAACCTTGCTTTATATCATCGGTAAAAAATCAAGGGCATTGAAGGAAGCTGAAACAGCTATGGTTATTGCTCGAAAATATGGCGGTGACTATACGACTACTATTAAACTGTCACAAGCGATTAGAAGCAATCAAACTCCTCCAAAAGATTTGAATTAGTGTAGTAACCAGAAATCCATTAACTCGCTGATTATCACGATAATGATTCAAATATTTTGCTAAAATAAAATTCCGCCTAAATTATGAAACACCTTACTTGCTTCTTTATAGGATATTTACTTTTTACAATTAACGTATTTTCCCACGCCAAAGGAATCAATTTTGAAGACACAAGTTGGGCTACTATTTTGAAAACTGCTAAAACAGAAAATAAATACATTTTCATTGATGCTTATGCAGAGTACTGTCTCCCCTGCAAAGTGATGGAGAAAGAGACCTTTAGTCAGTCGATAATAGGAGATTTTTTTAATCAAAATTTTGTGAGCTATAAAATGGATATTGAAGCCATAAAAAACGATTATTTGGTTCAAATCTATAAAATAAGAGAACTTCCTGCCTTGTTGTTTTTAAGTCCAGAGGGTGAGTTGATTCAAAAAATAATTGGAAAACAAGATATTTCTCCTCTTTTAGAATTGGGCAATAAAGTAATAGATAAAACAGGAAATGTACCTGTCGTAAAAGAAGATGACTCATTGATTCCTTTAGAACAACTTTTGGGAGATATTGATTCTTATAAAATCCGACATGGTGGACATAAGATTAATTGGATGGTAAAACAGCAAACCTATAAGGAAGTACTTCAAACTGCCTATAAAAAAGATGTATTCTCCTTCCAAAAAATTATTTCAGCGATGTCAAAAGCCAATTTACCCGATAGAGATCGCTTCACCTTCAATATGCAAACCTTATTCTATCAGATGATAGAAGATTGGAATTCTTATTTTGAAGTCACTTCTAATTATTTGAGTATAAAGAAAAACACAAAACCCAAACAACTCAACGAAATAGCTTGGAATTATTATCTTCATATTGAAGACCCTCAACAATTGAAGCAAGCTATTCAATGGATAGAAAAATCTATTAAAATAGAAAGTGAATACTATAACAATTATACATACACATCACTTTTGTATAAAACTGGGGAAATAAAAAAAGCCAATAAGGTTGCAAAAAAGGCGAGTTATATGGCATCGGCAAGAGGCATTGATGATAGTGATCTTATACACTTGGTTGAAAAAAATACAAAATAATGACATTTATGTTGAAAAAAATCATTAACATTCTTAGACACACAACACAAATAATAAATTCGGCTTTTAACCTTTTTTATCATATACCTATACATTAAGACTCTAAAAAAATTAAACACCCATGAGTAGGCTAATCAATTTATCATCCATTCTCTTTTGGGGAATGTTTCTATTCTTTCTTTCGTCCACTACAATACTAA
>JBMYXW010000416.1:0-3937 GCA_049608825.1 Chitinophagales bacterium | reverse complement strand
TTAGGGCTGCTCATAGTATCTTCCTGTAAAAAAGACGATGATGATGCTCCAGAAGATACAACTTTACGTATTGAAGCAGGTACCACTGCAAGTGGCGATGCCGTTGCAGCATTTATCAATGTAGAAAACGGTGGTGCAATTGAATTTGGCGAAGGTACATTTACCATCAGTCAAGCACTTATCATGTCTGACAAAAGTAATGTAAGAATCAAAGGGCAAGGAAGTTCCAGAACAATTTTGGATTTTTCAGGACAAAATTCAGGTGGAGAGAGCATCAAAATTTCGGACGGTGCGAATATTGCGTTGTGTGGATTTACGGTTCAAGATGGTGTTTCGGATGCCATCAAAACCCAAAGTATTGACGGAATTCGTTTTTCTGACATTTCGACTACATGGGTAGGTGATGTACTTCAAAACAATGGAAACTATGGTTTGTATCCTGTTTTGTGCAACAATGTAGAAATTGATGGTTGTTATACCCGTGGCGCAGCAGATGCAGGTATTTATGTCGGACAATCTACCAACATTGTGGTCAAAAACAGCACGATGGAGGAAAATGTGGCAGGAATCGAAATAGAAAACTGTATTGATGCAGATGTACACGACAATACCATCCAAAACAACAGTGCGGGTGTATTGGTCTATGACCTCGGCAATATCACCTCTATTCGCAATGGTAGCAATTGCAGAGTATTTGACAATGTTATCACCAACAACAATCACCAAAACTATGCGCCAAACCCTAATGGTCTAATCGGAAGATTGCCAGTTGGTTCGGGAATCGTATTGTTGGCAACCGACAATGTGGAAGTATATGGCAATACCATTTCAAGTAATAATTTGGCTTCTATTTCCTTGGCGAGTTATGAGTTTACAGGAGAAGAATTTGACCCATCAACAGGTTATGATCCTCGCCTCCGAAACATCGACATTCATGACAATATTATTTCAAGAGACGCTGATTTTCCAACAACGTTGAATCAAGCGGGTATGGAAATTCAATTCATCTTGTCTTTCTTTGCTGCTGATATTCCTGAAATAGTATATGATGGAATTTACGGCTTAGGCACGACTGCTGACCAACATTTTAGAATTGTAAATAATGGAAATATCAATATGGTCAACTTCAATTTGCAGCTTGACCCCAATGGAACAAGTCCAACACCTGTTGACATAACTCAGTTTGAAGGAGATGCCAACTTTACCATAGATGGTGTGACTTTGGGTGATATTTTGGGTTGTAACTAATTTTTTTAGATGCAAGAAGTAAGAAGCGAGAAGCGAGAAGCGATATAAAGAATGTTGGATATAAGCTTTCGATATAAATTATTGACTTTTCGCTTTTTACCTTTTATGAAAATTGTCAAGAGAAACTATTTTTTCCAAGCTCCTTCAATATGAATATTTTGAAAAATTCCTCACAAGTCTCGCCTCTGCTATTCACCCTATTTTGCATTTGCCTATTGATGGTCAATTGTGACAAGGAAAATGATTCCCCAATTGGCAAGGAAAATCTCAATGCCATTCCTTATATGACTCTTTCAGAATACGATTTCTTCAATGGCAATATGGTAGATTTGCAGGGCAATGAAGGCGTTCTGCCCTATGATTTAATTACTCCTTTGTTTACGGATTATGCCATCAAAGACCGATTTATATGGATGCCCGATGGAGTAAGCGGCAAATATGTGAACGATGAAAGCGTGGTGGATTTTCCTGTTGGAACAATTATCATCAAAAACTTCAAATACGAAGACATACAACCCAACAATGTCACTCGAATATTAGAAACAAGATTGTTGGTGAGAAAAGCATCGAAATGGGAAGCTTATGTATATGAATGGAATGAAGAGCAAACCGAAGCGACTTTCCTTCAAATCGGGAAACAAATACCCATAACGTGGAAACAAAATGGTACAGACCTTTCGACCACCTACAAAATTCCCACACAAGAAGAATGTAAAACCTGTCATCGTTTTCAAGGAGATGTTGCGCCAATCGGGCCTAAGCCTCAAAATTTGTTCAAAGACTTCAATTACACTTCTGGAACGATGAATCAATTGGTGAAATGGAATGAAGAAGGTTACCTTGATGCTGTTCCCTCCAATATCACCACCATTGCAGATTGGTCAGATACTTCTGCACCTTTAGCGGATAGGGCAAGGGCTTATTTAGATATCAATTGCGCTCACTGCCACAATGAATTTGGCTCGGCTACCAATACGTCTCTATTTTACAATATTGCCATTGATGATATCGACCTCTTGGGCTACTGCAAAACGCCTATTTCGGCGGGCGGTGATGCCACAGGCGGTAACAAATACGACATCGTTCCTGGCGATGCAGATGCTTCAATTCTCGTCTATCGTTTGTCTTCAACAGTGGACGAAGTGGCAATGCCCGAACTGGGGCGTTCTACGAATCACATTGAAGGTATTCAGTTGATTAGAGAATGGATTGATAGTTTGCCAGAGGATGATCGGTGTCATTAGAAAATTACTACTTCAAATTTGGATTTTTTAGCAAGCATTTTCATCTTAATCTTGTTGGATTTAAGGCTATTAAGATAAATGGAACAAATTTTGAGGAATAGGTTTATTAACTTAACAAAGTTAAATAATAAAAGTCCAACATGCACTCACCCATTTATAAACAAAAAAACATTAACTTTTCTAAAAGAAAAGCAAAACAAAGGTTAGATGAACTATTAGACTCAATTGATGATGAAATTCTTCAAAGTCCCGAATCAGCACACAAACATATTGTTGAAGCACTGAATCTTGCCCAAGAACTTGGCGAAAAACAGAAAATTGCAAAACTCCACAAACAAAGCATGACGTATTTTCGGCAAAAGGGGGATTACAAACAAGCTGCTCACCACCTAAAACTCGCCCGAAATGTTTACTCAGAAATTGAAGATATAGAAGGTATTATTGGAGTCCGCAATGATTTAGCTACTTTAGAATTCTTTAAAGGAAATCTTTCAAAAGCTCTTAAATTGGGAAAAAAGAGCCTGAAAGCCAGTCAATCCATTAATTACAAACATGGAATATTGGTTAGTTACAATGTAATTGGGCTTATTTTACAAAAAAAAGGAAATATAGACGAAGGTTTGACCTATTTTTTTCGGGGATTGAAACTGGCAGAAAAAAAACAGGCAATAGATATTATAGCCAGTTTATCTAATAATATTGGCATCTGTTATCAGATTCAAAAAAAGCCCCAAAAAGCACTTCCATTTTTATTCAAAGCTTTGAATGCCCAAAAGAAAATGGGGTTTCAAATTAGAGAGGCCACCAGTCTGGGCAATATAGGATTGAGCTACAACTATATGGAACAATACGAAGAAGGGCTCAAATATGCTTACGAAGCATTGAAAATATATGAGAAAAATATCCCCTATTCCGAAAAAACGGCTGGCGCATACAACAATATTTCGCTTTTTTTGGAAAAACAGGGCAAATTTGAAGAAGCACTTTTGGCAAATGAAAGGTCATTGAAGATTCGAGAGAGAATAGGAATTGTTGAAAATACTTCTTTTAATTTTATTCGATACGCTGCAATCTATTTTCAGATGCAACAATATGATAAAGTCCTTTTTTATACTAAAAAAGCAGAAAAACTGGTTCTTCAAATAAAAAATAACATCTCTCTTAAAGAAGTCTGTGAATTGTTTATTGAAACGTATAATGCTTTGGGAAAACACAGCGAATCAATTCCTTATTATGAAAAAATATTGAAAATAAATGAGGAAATTTTTAATGAAAAAAGTCAAAAAGCATTGGCGCAGTTTCAAGTAGAGTATGAAACAGCTCAGAAGGAAAAAGAAATTGAACTTCAAAAACTGGCTTTGGAAAAAAAAGAAATCCAATTGGAGCAAAAGAAGGCAGTAGAACAAATGAACCTTCAATTGGAAATAATGGTTGAGGAACGTACT
>JBMYXW010000415.1:0-3939 GCA_049608825.1 Chitinophagales bacterium | reverse complement strand
CTTTGGGTGTGACATTGGTTAGGTATTTCAAGTTGATGATGTAAGAACGATGGATTTGTATGAAAGCTTTTGGAGGTAGTTGTTCAAGCAGTTGATTCATGGTTTGCGGAACTTCATAGCCTCGCTGCCCTTTGCAGATGATTCGGGTAAAACGCTTTTGCCCTTGCAGATAGATGATGTCTTTCACTTTTACACCTTCCCATTTTTCGCCTTTCGCCATGAAAAGGATTTTGGAGTATTGGGTTGGAGGAATATCGGTGTAACTGCTTACTTCTATTGTGGTCTTATTTGTTTCGGTAGAATTAGGAGGCAGATAAATGGTAGGAGCTTGCTTTTTTTTGAGTAAATTGTATTGTTGTTGTAGCTTCCCCAATTCACGTTGTAGTTGGTGAATCAGTTTTTTGTTTTTGAAAAGTCTTTGTTTGAGTTCGGTAATCTCCTGTTGAAGTTCTGCAATTCTTTCCTCATAATACAAGACAGTTCCTTCTTGTTCAGAAGTATTGTCTTCCAACTGTTCCATAAAGAATTGCAGTTCGGGCGTAATAACAAACCACTCACCATGCCGTCGTAAATGCGGAAAGAGGGCATGTATGGTATGGTCATCGGGGTAAGTAGCATTGGCACGAATGATTTTGAGGAGGATTAACTCATCAGGGCTACCACTTTTTAGGCTATTCATTCGGTTATGAATATTATCGGTCATACCGATTTTTACCAAATTGTGATGAACCGATTTAATAAAATAAATATAGGTAATCTTTTTAGGGAGAGAGGAATCTATTGAAATATAGCCTTCCAAAAGCAGTTCTTGAATTTTGCTAAATACCCAAACTTCAAATTCAGGAGACAACCAAGCCGCAAATTTCAAAGCCAATTGTTCGTGCATCCAAGTACCATTATATTTACCTCCACGAATTATATTAACAATTTTCTCAAACTGAGAATTCTCAGTTTCAACTAATACAGATATGTAATCTTTTGTTTGTTGATTTTTCAAAAAATGGGTAGTTTCCTTCCCAAATAGCTTTGCCATCTGAGTCGCATTAATCATCCGATTCCCATTGCGAAAATCAAAAGTAATTTCTTGTCCTTTGTAGCGAAAAACTTGTAACTTTGCCATGTCTTATTTTTTATTGGTGAGACAATTTAGGCACTGTAACTTTCGTAGAGTAGGCAGTGCCTTTTTTGCATTAAAGCCTTAAAGATAGGAAAATGTTGAAACAAATGTATCCTATTATTTCACCGTTCAGTTTTTCATTCACTAAAGATATGCCTCAATCCATTTTAATATTAAACGGCCCAAACCTCAACCTACTTGGCAAAAGAGAACCCCATATTTATGGCCATGAAACCTTGGCAGATGTCAATGAGAAGTGTATTGAGTTGGGAAAAAAATTAGAAGTGGAAGTAGTTTGTGAACAAGCGAATGGGGAAGGAGCTTTGATTGACCTCATTCACTTAGCTCGCACAACGAAAGCGGCTATTGTCATCAATCCTGGAGGCTACACACATACTTCGGTAGCATTGAGGGATGCTTTGGTAGCTTCCGACTTACCTGTTTTTGAAGTCCATATCTCCAACGTCCACAAACGAGAAGCTTTTCGGCATTTTTCATATATCAGTGGTATTGCAGTAGGGGTGATTTGTGGTTTGGGAACATTGGGTTATCAATTGGCTTTGAGGGCAGCAGTGGATTATTTACAAGCAAGGGAAGTCGGAAGTGAGATGAGAGATGAGAGATGAGAGACGTAAGGATTATTTTGTTTTTAATTTTAAAGTTAGAACTCCAATTACCTTTTACCTTAATTTTCCGCTTCTCGCTTCCCACTCCTCACTTCCCAAACATCCCCTTTATCTTTCCAAACAAGCCTTTTTTGGCTTCACCATTCTTTTTCTTAGAAGGTTTTTTAGCCTGCAATTTTTCTTGACATTGTTCAATCGAATCTTCAACCGAAGCAATAAACATCTCATCCTCTGTTTGTTCGGCAAAAGGCAAAGCTAATTTATAATGTACCAAGGCGTTTTCCCATTGTTTTTCCTGTTCGTATAGATAAGCCGCTTGATAATAAGCATCTGCAGTTTGCATAGCAGCACTTTCTTCGTCTGATTTTTGAAAGATTGTTGCTGCCTCCTGCAAAGAAGGAATTGCCAATAGGTACTTTCCTTCCCCTTCCCAAACTTTAGCTGCTAAAACAAGCATTGCTCCCTGCAATAAAGGTTTGTTGGCTAATTGAAATTGAACCGCACCGTCCTCAAAGCTGTGAACGGCTTCTTGGCTTTTTTTGAAGTGCATCAACAATCGAGCAAGGGCACTGTAATATTCCCCTATGGTTTCGTGGTTATCTGTTGTTTTTTTTAATGCTTTTATCCCATTTCTAAAATGGTTGAATGCTATTTGAAAATCCTGTTTTGCGCTTGCTAGCTCACCTGCAAGCCCATAAAATTTCCCTGCTTCAACCCAGTTTTCTGTTGCCGTAGTTTGTTCTATTTCTTTTTGAATCAGTTTTTCAGCCTCTTCGATTTTACCCTGTTGAGTATAAACCATTGCCAATTGACGAAGTGTTTTGCCTTGTGCGACTTTGTCTTGCAGCATATTAAAAATTTGGATAGCAGAATTTATTTCCTTTTCTGCTTCTTCCAGTTTAGATAATCCACTATAAGGTGTACTCGTTTCAAGGTGGAACTCTGCACTTTCGGAACTGTAAGTACCTACTATTTTTAGTCCTTCACTTAAATGCTCCAAGGCATCTTCAAAGTTTTCTGCTTTGTTCTCCGCTTTTCCAATCTCTAACAGCAAGTTGGCTTTTAAAGTATTGTGTTCTGTCGCTAATGATTCAGGAATGGCAGTAAGTTGGTCTTTGAGAGATTGCAAGCGTTCTTGGAGTTCTATGGAAGTTTCTTCTTTTGAAGGCATCGTGATAAGTGATATTGAAGTAAAAGTGAAAAAAACATAAATATAGTGTTATGTTTTGAAAGTGTCACTTATTGCAGAAAGAAAGAGGGGGGAATTAATATTTTGTTGCTAATTTTGTGGAGATTTAAATCCATCAATTTTAAACAAAAAATAATAACAATGAAAAGATTTTTGCAAATTTCAATTTGTCTTATTGTATGTGCTTTATGGGGTACTTTATCGGCTGATGCTCAGTTGAAAACTCCTGCTGCAAGTCCAATGAGTAAATTAGAACAGACAGTAGGTTTGACAGATGTAATGATTGAATATTCTCGTCCGAGCATGAAAGGGCGAACTATTTTTGGCGATCTTGTGCCTTATGGCACAATGTGGCGTACAGGAGCTAATGCTTCTACCAAAGTTTCTTTTAGCGAGGATGTGACTGTGGGCGGAAAGGAATTGAAGAAAGGAGACTATGCGCTTTACACGATTCCTGGTGAAGCTGAGTGGACTATTGTATTTCACAGCAATTTAGACCATTGGGGAGTAGGTGGCAGCAAATACAATGAAGAAGAGGATGCAGTGCGTTTTACTGTCAAGCCTTCAAAAACAGGTCATTCTGTTGAGACTTTTACCATTGATGTAAGTGATTTGAAAAACGATGGTGCGAATATCAACTTGAAGTGGGCTGACACCATGGTAACAATTCCTGTAGCTGTAGGTACTACAGAGTCTGTTATCGCTGCAATTGACAAGGTAATGGCGGGACCTTCTTGGTATGATTACTACCAGTCTGCTCGTTTTTATACTGAAAATGGTCAAGATATGGAGAAAGCACACGAATGGATGGCTAAGTCTGTTGAGATGGGAGGTAATGAGAAATTTTGGGTGATGCGTCAGATGTCTTTGATTCAAGCGAAAATGAAGAAATACAAAGATGCAATTGCTACGGCCGAAAAATCATTGGCATTGGCTCAAGAAGCAAAAAAAGCAGGTGATGAGAGTGGGTTTAAAGTAGAAATACTAAATAAAAAGAAGATTGAAAG